>JBGPFL010000117.1:0-9330 GCA_041483295.1 Blastocatellia bacterium
GCGCTTGAAGATCCGATCGGCAAGGTGACTTATGCGGTCGAGCTTGACGAAGGGCTCCGGCTGTATCGTGTCAACTGCCCAATAGGCGTCGTCGGAGTTGTATTCGAATCTCGACCGGACGCGCTCACACAGATCGCATCGCTGTGCCTCAAGAGCGGAAACGGCGTGTTACTAAAAGGGGGCAGGGAAGCCGAGCATTCGAACCGAGCGTTGTTCGAGGTTATTCAATCGGCCGCGGCGACCGCGGGCCTGCCGCCCGACGCAATGGTCTTGCTCGAGAGTCGTGAGGACGTAAGATCGATGCTCTCGGCCGAAGGGTCTGTCGATCTGATCATTCCACGCGGCTCCAACGCCCTGGTGCGCTTCGTTCAGGAGAACACGAACATTCCGGTGCTCGGCCACGCGGAAGGCATCTGTCATATCTACGTGGACCGAGCTGCCGATCTCGCGAAAGGTCTGGCGATAGCCATCGATGCTAAGGTGCAATACCCCGCCGTTTGCAACGCGGTCGAGACGCTACTTGTCCATCGCGATGTCGCGCCGGTCTTCCTGCCGGATGTGATAAGCAGACTTCAGGACCTGGGCGTCGAAGTGAGACTTGATCAACGGGCGATCGAGCAGTTCCGAATTGATGGCGTTGTGACTGCTACTGAAGAAGACTGGAGCACCGAGTACTGCGACTTGATCCTTTCGATTAAAGTTGTCGACTCCATGGAAGAGGCGATCTCGCACATAAACACATACGGGTCGCGTCACACCGACGCGATGATCAGTGACGACCTGGCTGCGTTCGACCGGTTCTTTGCCGAGGTCGATTCAGCGGGTGTGTACTTGAATGCCTCGACGAGGTTCGCGGATGGCTATCGGTATGGCTTTGGCGCGGAGGTAGGCATAAGCACCGGTAAGCTCCACCCGCGCGGACCGGTCGGGCTCGAGGGCCTGGTGACGTACAAATATAAGCTCGTGGGTGAAGGCCAGACCGTTACGATGTATAGCGGAGACAATGCACGGCCCCTGAGGCACAGACTGCTTTAGTCATTTGTCATTGGTCCGTGGTCAGTTGTCCGTTGGTCGTCCCGCAAGATCAGCGGCTCCGCTCGGATTTCGCTAACAGTCCTAGCAACTGACAACCGACCACGGACAAGAGACAAATGACAAGTGACAAATCACAACCCTTCCTGTTATTAAATTACTTACCCCCACTGCCGAACCAATGACGAGGAACTTAGATGGCCTTACAACATTTGCCTGAAAATCCGAGGGCGGAAGCGCGGGCATGGAACCTTCAACTCGGCGTCCCCGGGTTTAAGTACGCCGACCTGAATCGAGTGCGCAGGGTCGAAGCGCTCGACCGCGTCTTTCTGGATGAACTTCACACGGCGGACTCGCAACTCGCGGAAGACTTCACGAAGTACAGAGACTCCGGCGGTAAGGATCGCCAGAAGCTGCAAGAGTCCGAGTTGTTGATCAAGGTCGCGCCCTATGTCGGGACATTCATCGCTCGCCTGTTCCATATCGAGGCGGAGCACCACGCCCTTTGCGAACGCGTGCGCGACGACGAGGTCGTCTTCAGGTGGAAGCGCAATTTTGTCGAGCGCCAGCTATTCAAGAAGAAGCCCTCGATGGATGATATGGCGAAGATGGACGCGGTCGAGCTCGAGTTCGCCTATCGTGAAGTCGTCGATTCACTCATGCCCTATTCCTCCCTCGTCTCAGATCCCGAGCGCGAGCTCGCTGTCGTGTGCACCTCGCTTCAGGAGACAATAGAGAGGCTGAGTAGCCCGGACACGAGCGACCCCGCTCGCGCCGATGCCGAAGCAAAGCTCGCCAGGGTCGAAGCGTGGGCCCTGGCCCTCGCCTTTCATCCCGCTCTCGAGCAACGGAGAAGTCACATCACCTCCTTCCACATGCCTCACAAGACCGACTACAACGAACTGGTTCCTCGTATTCGCCCCCGCGCCGATCTTCCCGAGTACTTCATGGGCCCCCCCGAGACTCGAAGGCATCGCGACGGATTCAACCTGACCGACTTACGCTACTCGCCGCGTGAGAACCTGCGCGAGAGTCACTACTGTCTCACATGTCACGATCGTGGCAAGGACTCCTGCTCGACCGGACTTCATAAGAAGGACGGGGCGATCGATCGGAACCCGCTTGGCATACTGCTGGAGGGCTGTCCGCTGGATGAAAAGATCTCAGAAATGATCGCCCTTTACCGAGACGGCCATCCGATAGGAGCGCTGGCGGTGATCATGATCGACAACCCGATGGTAGCCGGCACCGGCCATCGCATCTGCAACGACTGCATGAAGAGTTGCATCTTCCAGAAGCAAGACCCGGTGAACATCCCACAGATCGAAACCGGGATCCTCACCGAAGTGCTGCGGCTGCCGTACGGTTTCGAAATAGTCTCGTTGCTCACCCGGTGGAACCCGATCAACGCGCGGCGTCCATATCCGCTCCGCTACAACGGCAAGAACGTGCTGGTAGTCGGCATGGGACCTGCCGGCTACACGCTCGCGCAGCATCTGCTCAACGAAGGCTTCGGCGTAGTCGGCATCGAAGGGCTGAAGGTCGAGCCGCTGGCTATTCCGCTCCGCGGGTCGAAGCGCCGGGTGCCGCGGCCGATCCGCAACGTGGAAGACATTGTCGGCCCGCTGTCCGAGCGGCCCACGCTAGGTTTCGGCGGGGTGGCCGAATACGGGATCACCGTGCGCTGGGACAAGAACTTTCTCGACATCAACTATGTGATCCTGATGCGCCGCAAGAAATTCCGCCTGCTGGACGGCGTGCGCTTCGGTGGAACTCTCGGGATCGAGGACGCGTGGAGCCTTGGGTTCGACCACATCGCCATAGCCGCGGGGGCCGGGCGGCCCACAATCGTGTCGATGCAGAACAACCTGGCGCGGGGCGTGCGAATGGCGTCCGACTTCCTGATGGCGCTGCAAGGCCAGGGCGCTTATCGCAAGAACTCGCTGACCAATCTGCAGGTCGAGCTGCCGGCCGTCGTCATCGGCGGAGGGCTGACTGCGATCGACACCGCCACCGAGCTGCAGGCGTACTATGTGACTCAAGTCGAGAAGGTGCTCGAGCGTTACGACCGCTTGAAGCGGCGCATCGGCGAAGATGCGGTATGGGCGCGGCTCGACGAAGAGGAGACCAAGACGGTTCGAACCTGGCTGGACCACGGCCGCATGGTGCACGCTGAACGCGCCGCCGCGAAGGCGGCGGGTCGCGAGCCCGACTTCGCGCGACTTGTTCGTTCGTGGGGCGGCGTCACCATCGTCTACCGCAAGCGGCTGCAGGATTCGCCCGCTTATCGTCTCAATCACGAAGAGGTGATCAAGTCGCTCGAAGAAGGCATCGGGTTTGCCGAATGCATGAGCCCGGTGGCCAGTCTGCTGGATGGGGACGACCACGTGTGCGCTCTGGAATGTACGCGAATGTCGCTGGTAGACGGCAAGTGGAAGGACACAGGGGAGAAAGTTATCTTCCCGGCCCGCGCGGTTATGGTGGCCGCGGGCACCAATCCGAACGTCGTCTATGAGAAGGAGCATTCCGGTACGTTCGCAATCAATGACAAAGAGTCGTGCTTTGCAATGCACCGCGTGGTCGAGACCGCAGACGGATCCACGCATCTCGAGCCGGTTAAGGCGGGCGAGACCGGCTTCTTCACTTCTTACGAGAAGGACGGGCGCTACATCAGTTTTTACGGCGACGCGCACCCGGTCTTTGCCGGCAACGTAGTCAAAGCCATGGGATCCGCGCTGCACGGCTATCGAGAGATTGTGAAACTGTTCGAGCGCGAGATTGCGACGCAATACCTCGAGGAGCAGGCCGAGCGCGAGAATGCCTGGGTTCGCTTCGCCGAGGTGCTGGAAGACGGAATGCGAGCGGTCGTCGTGGATGCGATTCGACTGGCCGACCGCATAGTCGAGGTGATCGCGCGAGCGCCGATGGCTGCGCGGAACTTCAGACCCGGACAGTTCTATCGCCTACAGAACTACGAAGGCACGGCGGAGGTGGTGGAAGGGATCAGGCTGACAATGGAGGGGCTGGCTTTGACGGGGGCATGGACTGATCCGGCGCGCGGTTTGATTTCGCTGATCGTGCTCGAGATGGGCGGCTCATCGCGATTGTGCTCGACGCTCGAGCCGGGTGAGGAGATCGTCCTGATGGGCCCGACCGGGACGCCGACCGAGATACCAGAGGGCGAGACAGTGTTGCTGGCAGGCGGGGGCCTGGGAAATGCAGTGCTCTTCTCGATTGCCCAGGCGATGAAAGCGGCGGGGAATCGGGTGATTTACTTTGCCGGCTACAAACGGCCAAGCGACCTGTTCAAGCGGCGCGCTATAGAAGGGGGTTGCGACACTGTGGTGTGGAGCGTCGACGAAGGTCCAGCCATTTCAACCCATCGCACTCAGGATCGCACGACAATCGGTAATATCGTGCAGGCGATGGACCGCTATGCGCGGGGCGAGCTTGGAGAGGTTACGATTCGGCTTGAGGATGTTGATCGACTGGTTGCAATCGGTTCAGATCGGATGATGGACGCAGTGCGGCAGGCGCGCAAAGCTGTGCTAAAAGACGTGCTGCACGAGCGCGTAGCTATTGGGTCGATCAACTCGCCTATGCAGTGCATGCTCAAGGAGGTGTGCTCGCAGTGCCTGCAGCGACAGGTGGATCCGGAGACGGGCCGCGAGTCGCTGGTCTTCAGCTGTTTCAATCAGGATCAGAAGCTGGATAACGTGGACTTCCATTTCCTGGGACAAAGGCTGCGGCAGAACTCCGCGGCGGAGAAGCTCACGTCATTCTGGCTGGATCATCTATTTGAGCAGCGCGAAGTGCAGGTGGTGTGAAGCACGCGGTAGAGACACCTGCTCAACACACTTTCCGACCGAAGATGAAAGTATCCGCGGCCTCAAACGCTTTTGGGACTCGCGAGTAGTGGGGAGGCAAATGAAGCTAAAGGTTATCGTTCACGAAGCAGAAGAGGGCGGCTACTGGGCCGAAGTGCCATCCATTCCGGGTTGCGCTACTCAAGGAGAGAACTTTGAAGAACTGCTTAAGAATCTCTACGAAGCTGTGGAAGGCTGTTTGTCTGTAGACATTCCGCCGGACCGAGTGACCGAGCACGACCGGATCCTGGAAATAGCCGTATGAGGTCGGTGTCGGGTAAAGAACTCACGAAGGTGCTCGAAAGGCATGGCTGGTCACTACTTCGCGTTCAAGGTAGCCATCACATCTATGGCAATCCCGGTAACAACGTACGGCTCTCAGTGCCAGTGCATGCGAACCAGCCTATCAAAACCGGGCTGTTGAAATACCTGATGAAGCTAGCCGGCATTTCGGAGGACGATCTCTGAGCGGCTCCGGTCACAATCTGGAGAAGTATGCATCCTCTGCGCAAGCGGGGCATAGGGTGGTAGCTTGGACGAGTCCATGCGGTCTGAGATGCGCCCTCGATCCCGTTCGGTGTATTCTATCAACGTGTTGCTCGATGTCTGTTAGCCTGGTGTTTCTCGATGAAGCAAGACTCTAAGATCGTGATCCCGGCGACGCTTGCGGATAAGTCGCTACCTAATTTCTTCGCGCGCTGGCATTGGCCGCAGAGCCCCGCCCGTCAAGTGACGTTGGATCTTAGACTCACGCACTTCCTGGCTCCGTGGGCTATTACCCTCATTGGCGCATATGCCGTCTGGTTGAAGGAGCACAAGAAGAAGGATGTCCAACTCGGATTGGATCCCGCGAGCGTTTCCGGCGCGTACGCGATAAGGGCGGGTCTCCTGGACTTACTCGGCTTGCCTTGCCCAACTGATGTCGGGCCGTCTGAGGCGGGCCAGAGAACTGTGTCCCTTACGCGAATCCGGAAGAGTGCAGACATTCCTAGTTACGCCAACACGGTAATGAAACTGCTTGCGATAGGAGACGAAGACATTGAGGGAGCGGTTAGTTATTCTCTTGTAGAGCTACTACGAAATGTTGTTCAGCATTCGTCAAGCCCAATCGGCGGCTTGTCCATGGCTCAATACTTCCCGAGCACAGGTTTGGTCGAGATCATCGTTGCCGATGTCGGAATTGGCGTACAATCATCACTCGTGGGGAGCTACCCGGAGATTGACAACGACTTCAAGGCGCTTAAGTTTTCGATGCAACCGCACGTATCGGGTACGTTTGACCCTGGGTCCTACGGTTCGATGAAGGACAACGCCGGCCTTGGCCTGTTCTTTATTAAGGAAATCACGACCCTCTCCGGAGGAGGGTTTTTCCTCGGGTCGGGCAAGATGCTGGCCAATATATGGGGCGACAAGAAAGGCAAGATGCATCAGGGGTACCACGAGGCCCGGAAAGGAGGTTGGAACGGGACGTTTGCGCTTCTGCAACTACGCCGAGACACGATTGGTGAATTCGAAGCACTCCTGCAAACCTGTAGGGAACTTGCGGCTAAGGCGAGGGAAGATCCGAGCGAACTCTCGCTCGACTTCCTGGACGAAGTCCCAACCATTCAGGGTCTCACCGTTGTTCCGGTCAAAGAGTTCGAGGAGAATGTCGAAGAGGCGGCTCGAGTCCGCGATACGGTGGTCGGACCGAAACTCGCTGGCGGCGAGATGGTTGTTCTTGACTTCTCTGGTATCCGATTCGCTACTCAGTCGTTTGTACACGCTTGTATTTACAAGGTCCTTCGCGAATGTCGTAACGTGAGTTCATCGCTTTCGATAGCTAACTGCACGGCGTCAACTAAGGAAGCAATTCTCGCAGTCGCCGCTTATGCTAGCGTCGGCGTGAAGAACTGAGAGGACCCGTCGCAACGAGTCACGCCTCAGGTGGCATCTCGGAAGTGATTCTACGTCCGAAAATGCTCTGAATTGACACGTCGCAACGAGTCACGCCTCAGGTGGCATCTCGGAAGACGGTCTTTTTGAATGCGCGTCCTCACAACCTCGAGAAGTATGCATCGCCCGCACAAGCGCGGCATAGCGTATGCCCCTCTCGAATCACTTCGCGGCGGTCGTTGATTCCTTCCCCGCATTCTTCGCAGAATACCCTTGAAACTGGCCGCCCTGGCTGATCCTGTTCGGGGACCTGCACTGCCACGCGTTCAATCTTGAAGAGTTCCTCGTCGGAAAGAGACTTGTATGCCTGAAGCTGCCGCTGGTACTTGTTCTCGATCTCTGCAAAGCAGCGGTCGGCGGCTTCACGCGACGAGTCAAGGGCGACGACCCTGATGGCCTCGGCGGTCTTTGTGTTGAGAAACGTCGCCGCGAGCTTGCCATAGTCGTAGTACTTCAACGTGCGCTTGCCGAGTCTGCATCCCGTTACCGTGTTGATTGCGTCTGCGGCGCAGCGATCTATCTCGACGAAGACCAGGATGCTCTTCTTATCAGCGCCGCGCGGGTCTTCGATGCCGATCATGCGACAACCCAGCAACGCCATTCTTACCCCCAGCACCTGCCCGGCGCACATATGCCCGTGAGATTGTTCGGCCCGAGTAAGAAGCTCTTCAATCGTCTCCATAAACAAATCGCCTTGGTGCGGTGATTATAGTCGTTGATCCCACCTGACTCAAACACGCTGGCGCCAGGGCGTGTTGCGCGGATCGATCTCGGCCCCGGTGTGGCCGGTATATCACAGGAGTCGTAACAACCCATTCGGTTTCCCTGGCCATCATGACTGGTTTGACCGTCGTTGAAGAGTCGAAGTAGAGTACGCGTCTGCGAGTGAATGGCCTCGAGTGCTAAAGAAGAGCGCATGAATGTTTAATAGAAGGATGGGGAGGGAAGTGCCCTGGAACAAGGAGGAGAAAGAATGACGAAACTGCAAGGCTACACCTTGAAGAGTCTGATCTCACTGATCGTATTCCTGATGCTGGCTCCTTCACTTGCAATCGGACAGGAGAAAGCTCCGGCCCGGCCTGAAATGACCCTCTACTATCTGGCGCTGCTGTCGCGTGGACCGAAGTGGACCCCCGAGCAAACCCCTGAAGTCGAGCGCATTCAGGCGGAGCATATGAAGAACATCCAGAAGATGGCGGGTGATGGAAAGCTAGTCGCTGCGGGTCCGATCACGGATGGCGGCCAGTTGCGGGGTATATTCATTCTTGCTGTTCGCTCGATAGAGGAGGCGAAGTCGCTCGCGGAAGGGGACCCCGCCGTGAAGTCTGGGCGCCTTGCGGTTGAGGTTCATCCGTGGATGTCCCAGAAGGGAATCGGCGCCAGGCAGGCCGCCGAGGTGAAGGCGAACCCGCAAGCGAAGTTCGAGATGACAACCTATCAGTTGGGTCTTGCGCTTCGAGGGCCGAAGGCGACGACCGAGTCAACGCCCGAGTCACAGCGATTGCAGGCTGATCACCTGGCGAACATCTTTAAGTTGATCGGCTCTGGGAAGCTGGGCGCGGCCGGGCCTTGCATGGATGGCGGGAACTTGAGCGGCGTATTTGTTTTCCAGGTTGGTTCAATGGAGGAAGCGAAGGCCCTGGCCGATTCCGACCCGTTCGTGAAAGCAGGAGTCCTCGTAGTGGAGCTGCACCCGTGGATGGCGGCTAAGGGAGCGCTTCCGTAGGGGGAGGAGAAGAAAGCTCCGGGCCGTCACCCGTACACGTAAAGTTTGGTTTCAACTGCAAGCGTCCGATTTGGCAAAGTAACAGGTTGGGAAAGGTGAGCTTGCTCCCGTTACTCCAGGATTCGAAAGCAGCGGGAGCAAGCTCGCCTTCCCAACCTGTTATGTCGCCAACTTCTGCCGCGGCCGAGAAAGGGGTCCTCGCGGCACGCGTCTACGAAGATGGTGAACTGCAGGTCGGTTGCCGCCCAAACCAGCAGTTCTCTTCGAGCAGGCTTCCATTGGATGGGACCTTTGTGTGGAAGGTGAACTAAGTATAGTGCCGGCGGCGAAGGAGTTCAAAAGGAAATGCGAATTTCGAAATGCGAAATGCGAATTGAGATTACTCGATAATTTCGCATTTCGCATTTCGCATTTCGAAATTCGCATTTCCTTTTACCGATACAGCAGGTAGCTGTCGCGGCGTTTGCGGAACTCTGCGACTGGCTCGCTCCAGCTCTCTTCGATTCGAGCAACGGATACGCCCGCTTCGATCTGCTCGCGCAGCCGCGAGGTTCCATTGATCACATCAAACGGCAGCTTGTCGTAGACGTATTCGTAAGGGGGCTGTTTCCAGGCAAACTCGTCCGGGTAGAGCCTGCGTATTCCGCTGATAATTGCAACGCCGGTTATGACGGGCTTGAACGTCTGGCGGTTTGTGACGTGGATCTGAATGCCGCCGCACATCCGGCCTGCGAATTTGTGAAACGTGGGCTGAAAGTGCAACGGGCGGAA
>JBGPFL010000118.1:0-9290 GCA_041483295.1 Blastocatellia bacterium
GATATGAGAATCCTAATTGCGTACGATGGGTCCCAGTGCGCGGACGCGGCTATCAAAGATCTGCGCCGGGCCGGACTCCCTGATAAGGCTGAAGCGATTGTACTGTCCATAGCCGAGCAGTGGTTCCCACCGCCTCCACCATCAAGCTACGAAGTAGTCGAGGCAGCGTTGACAGAGGGCATCGCGTTCCGTGCTGAACGCACGGAGCGCGACGTCTGGCGTCCGACTCAAGAAGCCAATGAATTCGCATCCCAGGCCGCGACATTGGTTCAGTCGTACTTTCCTGGCTGGAAGATCCGCGCTGAAGCGCTCTCTGGCTCGCCTGCTACGGAAATGATAGCGGAGGCTGATGAGTGGAATGCGAACCTGATTGTCGTGGGCTGTCACGGCCGTGCGGCACTCGGCCGTTTGATAATGGGCAGCGTGTCGCAACGACTGGTTACCGAAGCCCATTGTTCAGTGCGAGTCGGTCGCGCAGGAAGCGCAGAAAGAGATCTCCCTATTCGAATCATCGTCGGACTAGACCGTTCGCCGGGCGCGCTGTCCGCGGTTCAAGTGGTGGCAGAACGAAGGTGGCCCGCTAACACCGAACTGCGGCTGGTCACTGCGGTCGATCCCTATGATATGTACACCACGCCACCTGAAGAGAAATTTGCCGGTGCTAAGAGCGCTCAACACGCCGCAGAGACGATCCTAAAATCGGCCGGGCTGCACGTCTCATCAGTGATTGAAGAGAAAGACCCAAAGCATTTGTTGGTGGACGAGGCCGAACTGTGGAAGGCCGACTGCATCTTTGTGGGAGCGAGGGGGCTGACTCGGCTCGGACGCATTCTGCTCGGCAGCGTCTCAACTGCCATCGTGTCCCGCTCGCATTGCTCTGTCGAAGTCGTCCGACCGCATCGGGCGACATGATCTATGTTCGAGCAGCTCGCGCCGAGCGCTCCGTTTACGATGAGGCTTTGCCGATGGCCGGCAAGTCACCTCCTGAGCGCTCACCCCTCCAGACTATGCGCGGAAGTCCACATGAACCAGATAGAACCCGCCTCAATCCAGGAGTCGCCGCATCAAACTCCTTTTTACCGCCTCGACGAATAGCAGGTATGTGAAGGCGGCTGTGGCTAAGAAGAGGAAGAACATTCCCGGAAGAGGCACGAAGCCCAGTAGCGTGCCCAGCGGCGTGAATGGGAACACAAAGCCGATGATCACCACCATAACCGTAGTGATCGTAAGCGGCAGGCTCGGCCGGCTGCGCAGTGGGTTGCCGCCCGTCCGGATCACAAACAAGACCAGCGTCTGTGTTGCGAGCGACTCTACAAACCAGCCGGTATGAAAGAGCTGTTCTGAAGCCTGAAATACCTTCAGCAATATGAAGAATGTAAGGAAGTCATAGATGGAGCTGATGGGCCCGATATAGAGCATGAATCTGCGAATGATCCCTATATCCCAACGACGAGGCTTCCGAATGAACGCCTCGTCAACGCGGTCGGTGGGAATCGTAATCTGAGCCAGGTCGTAGAGAAAATTGTTTAGCAGAATCTGAGTGGGAAGCATCGGTAGAAAAGGCAAGAAGAGCGCAGCCCCCGCCATGCTGAACATGTTCCCGAAATTCGAGCTTGTTCCCATCAGCAGATACTTCGTAACGTTTGCAAACGCTCTGCGGCCCTCGATTATGCCGCTATGCAAGACTCGCAGGCTGTGCTCGAGCAGAATGATCTCTGCTGCGTCCTTCGCGACGTCGACCGCGTTCGCCACCGATATGCCCACGTCGGCCGCGTGCAGCGAGGGAGCGTCGTTTATGCCATCCCCCAGAAAGCCAACGACGTGATGGCGCGCTTTCAGCGCCATGATGATCCGGTTCTTTTGTGCCGGCGATACCCGAGCAAAAACGGTTGTCCGCTCGGCCACCTGAGCGAGCGCGCTATCGCTCATCCGTTCGAGCTCTTTCCCCAGCACGATCTGGCTCGAATCCAGGCCAACCTGCGAACAGATGTGCCGCGCGACAAGTTCATTGTCGCCGGTCAAGATCTTCACCTCCACACCGTCGCGCCGAAGCTCCTCCAGCACCTCAGCGGCATCCTCGAGAGGCGGGTCGAAGAAGGTCGCATATCCGGCAAGAACCATATCCCGTTCGTCGGACGGGTGGCATCGAGTCTGCTGCGGCAGGTTTCGGTAGGCAACGGCAAGCACTCGATAGCCCTGAGCACTCAGACCCTTGTATGTCTCTTCGCATTGCTCTCGCGCCAGGGCGTCTAATGCAGTCTGTTTCCCATTCAGCTCATACTGATTACAGATAGCCAATACACTCTCGGGTGCGCCTTTGGTGATCATCAGCCGCTGGCGATCGGTTTCGACGACGACCGACAACCGCCGCCGTTCAAAGTCGAATGGGATCTCGTCGAGCTTGCAGTATCTCTTCACGTCCGGATGATCGTGCCGAAGGATCGCCACATCGAGAGGATTCGCCCCCGCTTTACGCAGGATCGCTGTATTGAGTGAATCTTCAACGCCGGTCTCGTAATAGCTATTGAGATAGGCCAGTAAGAAAACGCGCTCGGCAGGATTTCCAAACGGGTCAAGATGCTGATCGAGCACAGTATCGCCGCTGGTCAAGGTTCCTGTCTTGTCACTGCAAAGCACATCCATGCTGCCCAGGTTCTGAATCGCTTCAAGGTGCTTGACGATGACTTTCTGTCGCGCCATGTGAACCGCACTCCGGCCGAGAGTGACCGTCGTAATCATTGGAAGAAACTCCGGTGTCAGCCCGACGGCCAGAGCGACGGCGAACAGGAGGGATTCGAACGGATCATGCCGCAGCGCGGCACTGACCAGAAAGACAAATGCCACAAGGAAGAAGACCGTCTGCATGATCAGCAGACCGAATTTCCGCGTCCCTCGTTCAAACTCGGTCTCCGGTGGCCGGGCAGCCAGCCGCTCCGCGATATCGCCGAATGCGGTATTGTGACCGGTGGATTTGACCAGCGCTGTTGCCGTTCCACTTACAACGGAGGTCCCGAGGAATACAGCGTGGCGATCTCCGTCAGCACCCTCGTCCGAATCAGCCTCCTTCTCGACGGGCAGCGACTCCCCTGTGAGCGACGCTTGATTGACGTGCAAGTCCGTCGCCTCGAGCAGGCGCGCATCCGCAGGCACCAGGTCTCCGGCTCGCAGGCGGATAACGTCGCCGGGCACTACCTCGCGCCGAAGTATCATGGTCCAGTTACCATCCCGCAGAACGGTCGCTGTGGGAGCAACCTGCTCGCGGAGTCGTTCGGCTGCGCGTTGCGAGCGATATGTTTGTATGAAATTTAGCGCAACGCTCATCAGCACCATGACGACTATGATCGCGGCATTCACCACCTGACCGAGAAGCGCGGAGACAACGCTCGCGATAAGAAGGATGATGATGAGCGGGTTGGCGAACCAGAACAGAATCTGAACGATGTTTCCGGTGCGCCGCGCTGAGGTCAATTCGTTCGGGCCGAATTCAGAAAGACGCCGTTTCGCTTCTTCGCCGGTCAAGCCGCCGGGCCTGGGTTGAAACCGCCGAGTTACATCTTCCGGCGGCATTCTCATAGATTCTTCTCGGAGTTCCTTCATAGTGAGTTTGGCCTTTCCGCTCCTCTGACAGTGTGGGTTCAACAGGCACGTGTCATTGCCGGCCTTACAGTTGGGCCTCCGGTTCATCCGCTCCCGGCTTGCAGCTCTTGTCGAACCTGCTGACCGCTCCGCGGATCACAGCGTTCAAGCCGCGCGGGTCACCTCCGCCAGTCCGGATTCCCATTCGTCGCGGTCGCAATTCAGCCCTCCAGTTAATGAGCACGGTTCGCTCGCGTGCAACCTGGTGACCAGCTCCTCAAGAAGGGCAACCGCCGTGCCAGGACGCGCATATCCGGTTCACGCCTTGCGAGATCAGCGGTGTCGAGTTTGCCGGAAACTTACCCACCTGAGATGGGAGAAATCGCCCTATTGCAACTGTCGGCGTTACGTGGGGTGGATTGTCTCCCGGAGTATGGCCGATCGGTTCCTTTGCCTCCCGGTACGTCGATGATGCCTAACCATACTTTGGGTATCGGTTTGGCTATTGTAGAGGAGGAATCCGTGAAGGAGCGCATTTAGTGATCGGATCCGAGTTGTGGAAGCGAGCAGCTCTGTAGCCTCCTCAAGGCTGACTCGATCTGCAGAACTCTCCTTCGCCCCAGTCGTCTTCAAACATGTCACAGAACCACCATTAGCGGGACCCCGATGGTGCCTTCAGCTTTAGGATGCGCCGAACCGAGAAGCGCTTGAGTTCGTCCTCTGCTGATGTGTTGCTCCTTTCCTTCCTTGAGCATGCAGAGTCCCCTAGGTACAATCCACGTTGAGACGGACACCAGATCGCCATTAGAGGCAGCTAGAATCATGGCCACAGTTGTCAGTACTGATGAACAGAGAATCCTGCTTCGCAACGTAAGTTGGCAGACTTACGAGCGCCTACTGGCCGATCAAGTGGACCGCAGCGCGCCCCGCTTTACCTTCGACCGAGGAGAGCTGGAGATCATGAGCCCATCCCCAGAGCACGAACGGTACAACGAGGCGGTGCGAGTGATAATCGACGTCCTCGCGGATGAATTGAGTCTGGAAATCGAAGGCCTCGGCGCGGCCACCTTCAAACGCGAAGACATCGAGCGTGGCTTCGAGCCCGATTCGTGCTTTTACGTCCAGAACGAGGCCAGGGTGAGGGGCAAGAGCCGGATTGATCTGAGCGTCGACCCGCCTCCCGATTTCATCGTCGAGATCGAATTTTTTAGCCCGTCGCATGACAAGTTTCCAATCTATGCAGACCTGGGTGTGCCTGAAGTCTGGCTATACAACGGAGCGAAGCTGGCAATCTTCATGCTTGACGGCGGCCGGTATGTTGAAAGTGACCGTAGCGCCGCTCTTCCGAGCGTCGCGAGCGCCGACCTGACTGAACTGCTGGAGTTGCGCAAGACCTCGCGACGAACTTCATGGTTGCGCGGAGTCCGCGTGTGGGCGCGAGGCCTTTAAGAATTCGTTTGCTCTCTCTGCCGAGAATCGCTTTCCGATGCCCAAACAAAAAGTTCTCATAGTAGATGACGAGCAACTGATTCGATGGACCCTCGCCGAAGCTCTGCGCAGTTGGAGCTATGCCTCGGTTGAAGCCGAGTCTGCCGGCAAGGCGCTTTACGCCTTCGACAGCGATCAGCCTGATGCGGTCCTGCTCGATGTGAACTTGCCCGACGGCTCCGGCCTCGACGTGCTCCGGGAAATAAAGCGCCGCCAGCCTGACGCGGTAGTCATAATGATCACCGGCAATGTCATGGTTGAAGACACCATCGCGGCGTTGCGAGGCGGCGCATACGACTTCATCGGCAAACCGATCAATCTCGAAGAGCTCCAGGTAACAATCCGCAACGGCATCGAGGCGCAGTCGCTGCGCAAAGAGGTTAGCCAGTTCCGCCGCGAGCGCGCCCGCCGGTTCAGCTTTGATCAAATCATCGGCGGCTCGCCCGGCATGCGCGAGATGTTCGCCCTCGCGCGCAAGGTCGCCGAGAGCGAAGTCTCGTCGGTCCTGCTGCAAGGAGAGTCCGGTACTGGCAAGGATCTGGTCGCTAAGGCCATTCACTACAGTTCGCGGCGCGCGGAGGCTCCGTTTGTCGCAATCAACTGTGCCGCGATTCCCGGTACGCTGATGGAGAGCGAGCTGTTTGGCTACGAAAAGGGGGCGTTCACTGATGCGAAGGGCCGCAAGGAAGGGCTGTTTGAGCAGGCCGAAGGCGGCACGCTTTTTCTCGACGAGATAGGCGAGCTGGAGTTGAACCTTCAGGCGAAACTCCTGCGGGTCCTCGAGGAAGCGGCGTTCAGACGGGTAGGCGGGCTAAAGGACATCCCGCTCGATGTGCGGGTGATCGCAGCGTCTAATCGCGATCTGAAAGCGGAAAGCGAAGCGGGCCGCTTCCGGCTGGATCTCTACTACCGCTTGTCGGTAATCCAGATTGAAATTCCTGCTCTTCGCGAACGAGCAGGAGATGCCGTTAAGCTAGCCGCACATTACATTGCTCACTTCAACGAGCGCCTGCGCAAGCGGGTGCGCGGCTTAAGCCCTGACGTCGCCGAGATATTCCAACGCTACTCGTGGCCCGGCAATGTACGGGAACTGCGCAATGTAATCGAGCGAGTGATGATACTCGAAGAGGGCGAGCTGATCAGTTCGACTTACCTGCCACGCGACCTGGCGAAGGGCGAGGGCGCGGCCTCCCGCGCTGAGGGTTCCTTGCTGCCGAATGCCTCACAGACTTTTGGGATGATGCTCCCACCTGAAGGCATCGTTCTGGATGATGTCGAGATGTCACTGGTGCGTCAGGCGTTGGAGCGAAGCGGTGGAAATCAGACGCGCGCGGCCGAACTGCTCGGAATCTCCCGCGATCAGTTGCGGTATCGGCTTAAGAAGCTCCAGGAAACGGCTCGCGACGAGTGAGAGGGCTGGCTGCGGAATTCTCCGCTAGCTGCTCGCCATATTTCGCACCTCAACCGACCCACACACAAACTCAGACCACTTTCGCGCGGCACGGGTATTGCTCGTTTCTGAAGGGAATCTGTAGGAGCGTCCCCTCGCGCGCCGATTGTCGGACTTGATTCAGCGAGGGGAAGACCCACGTTGACTCCCAAGGCGGGGAAGACTCGTATGTTTGACGGCAATAGGCTGCGCTTCAAGCGAATAGTCTGTCCGGTAGATCTCTCGCCCGACTCCAGTCAGGCGCTCCGCTATGCGGTCGCGCTCGCCAGAAGCTACCACGCCAAACTGTTCGTCTTGCATTGCGCCGCTACCGAAACCGCCGTAGAGGTCACCGATCGCGCAGCGCTTAAGCACATTATTGAGAGCTTCACGCACGAATACCTGCTCTCGCCCACGGTGCCCTCGCTCGACTGGGAGTCCGTGATTGTCAGCGGCGAGCCTGACGTTGAAATCGCTCGCGAATCAGCTGAGCGCCGGGCCGACCTGATTGTCATGCGCTCGAGGCGTCGGCCCTACGCGGCTGCCCTGCTGGGATCGGTTGCCGAATCAGTCTGCAGAATGGCGCCCTGCCCCACGCTGGTGACTCACGCGCACGAACGCGAGTGGGCGGGCAGAACTTCGAACAGCCTCGATCTGAAACGAGTCCTGGTGGCCTACGACTTTTCAAGCGACTCCGAGCTGGCGCTTTCCTACGGACTATCGTTCGCGCAGCAGTACCGCGCCGAGTTGCACGTTCTTCACGTGGTGCGGTCGCGTCCAAAGGAAATTACGCCGGAGATCTCGCAACTGCCTCTCGCATCAGAGGGTGCCTTCAGCAAGACGGTCGGGGCCTTGAAGACCGCGGTACCGCACATCAAGGTTGGCGGGTGGCCGGTCCGCCATGCAGTTCGCGAGGGCCAGCCGTATCGCGAGGTGCTGGCTTACGCGGAGGATCAAACCGTTGAGTTGATCTGCATGGGCGCTAGCGGCACCGGTTTCGGAATGCGCGCCCTGTTTGGCTCGAACGCGGACCGAGTGTTACGTCAGGCACCCTGTCCGATTCTGATCGCACGGCCGCTGAAGCCGATGGTGGCGGCTCCGGGGATCGCACCGCTTCGTACAGAGGCGAGCGCAGCTTTCGCCGGTGAGACGCCGGAGGGAATTGAGAAATGAAAATCCTGCTTGCAGTAGATGGATCAACGTTCAGCGATGCCGCGGTCGAGGAGATCGCAAGCCGCCCGTGGCCCGAGGGCACTGAAGTCGATGTGCTCTCGGTCTCTGAGCAGCCCGTTTACCCAATGGGCGAGGCTGCCGCGCTTCCGTCCAGCTATTACGAGGAGATGGAGAAGATCGCCCAGGAACAAGCTCGGGCCGCGGTCGACAAGGGAGTCGAGCGGCTACGCTCAGGCGCAAGGAGTCTGCGGGTCACCGATAGCGTCGTCGCTGGCCACCCAGTACAAGAGATTGTAGACCGGGCCGAGCGCTGGGGCGCTGATCTGATCGTGGTCGGCTCTCACGGCTATCGCGGATTCAGGCGTTTGTTGCTCGGCTCGGTATCTCAAGCCGTAGCCTCGCACGCAAAGTGCTCGGTGGAGATCGTGCGCAGCAAACCAACTGCGGCCGGCTCGCACGACTGAAGCCGGCTACTGAGGACGGTCTAAGAGCGAAGACTGAGGGGTTGAGCGATGTTGAGGCAACTGAGTGAACCCGAGACGCGAGACCTTCTCGCTTCAGGGCGAGTTGGCAGGTTGGGCTGCGTATTCGACGATGCGCCTTATGTGGTACCGGTGAGCTACATCTTTCACGACGATCTCGTCTACATTCATTCGCTGTTGGGCCGCAAGATCGCGGCGCTGCGAGCCAATCCGAAGGCCTGCCTCCAGGTAGACGAGATCCGCGACGAATACCAATGGCGCAGCGCAATCGCATTCGGCGACTACCGCGAGGTGACTGACTCCGGCGAACGCGATCGGGCCGCACGCGAACTGCTCGAGCGCTTTCCGCACCTGACGCCGGTCGAGTCTGTACCGGTGCACGATGGAGGCTCGTCGGTAATAGTCTTCTGCATTCAGGTCAAGCAGCTGAGCGGAGTGGGTGAATCGTAGCTTCACCTGAGAGCCAACCAGTCGGCCTGCAACCAGAAGACAGAAGGTAATAACAGGTAGGGAAGGCGAGGGTACGCCTTCCCTACCTCTTATTGTCCTAGTTGTAGAATTGCTATCCATTTTTGAGCGGACCACGACCGGCGCGCTGAAGACTTGATGGCTGCGCGCGGCTCTCACGAACCTGACTACGCGAAAAGCCGATTGCGCGGGGTTAATCGCCGTCTGTAGAATGTGGGATGAGATTCTGGACGAGCCCGGTTTCCTGCCGCTTCGAAGAGCAAGTAAGGCGGGACCAGCTCTGGTCGAGACTTACGTCAGCGAGTTGCCCCTTTGATTCCGCGAACAGATGAGCGAGAAGATGGGAGACACCACGCAAGAACTGGTGACCGCAGCGAGCGACCCCGATCCGCTCGGCGGCGGCAATTCTTTGAGAGACATTCTCGACAGCCTGTACACGTTCGTCGGCGTGTTGACCCCAGACGGCACACTCGTCGAAGCTAATCGCGCGGCGCTGCGCGCGGCATCCCTTTCGACTGAAGACGTCATAGGCAAGCGGTTCGAGGATACCTACTGGTGGTCTTTCTCGCCTGAGGTCCAGGCTCAGCTCAGGGCAGCAATTGACCGAGCCGCCCGGGGTGAGCGATCAAGATACGATGTACGGGTGAGGCTGGCCGCAGACGACTTCATCGACA
>JBGPFL010000119.1:0-9284 GCA_041483295.1 Blastocatellia bacterium
CAATGCCCAGAGCTAGCGTAACCACAGCTACTGCCGCAAACCCCCGGTGTGTAACCAGGCTTCGCCAACCATAGCGCAGGTCATGCCACAGAGCTTCCATCTCTCCTCCCGTCAGGATCCCGTTCAGGCGTTCGGACTTGCTGCCAGGAACCTCCAGCAGTCAGGCTGCTGGAGGCGGCTCTGAATCTGCCTTTTCCTGAACCAGGGCGATTGATTCAGGTGTGGAATGCCAATCCGGAGAAGGGGTGGACCAGATTCGCCATCAGAGTTCGCGACTACATGGAATGGCGACAACAGTCCCAGACGCTCGAGCAGCTTGGGGCTTATCGCTGGTGGACTTTTACGCTGACCGGAGCAGATGAACCGGAACAGATTCTGGGCAACTACGTCTCTCCCTCTCTCTTCACGACGCTCGGTGTGAGTCCTATGTTGGGCCGCACCTTTTTGCCCGAAGAGGAGCAGCCCGGCGGTCCTCAGGTTGTGGTGGTCAGCCACGGTTTGTGGCAGCGGCGCTTCGGAGGTAATCCCGGACTCATCAACCAAACGATCATTCTGGATGGCGAAGCCTGCACGGTGGTGGGAATCATGCCTCCCGGTTTTGAATTCCCCCTGCAGCCGCGCGAATCTCGTAGCATCCGGCAAGAGGAAAGAACCACAATGTGGGCGCCCCTTGTTTTTCAACCGGCTGAGCTGCAGCGCGGAGGAAACAATCTCAGTGTCGTAGGACGGCTCAAGGCCGGTCTCGAACTCAAGCAGGCGCAAACCGAATTGGAGGCTCTATCGGGCCAAATTGAGCCGCAAGGCTCAGCCGCCGAAACTCGCCTCGGCGTGAGAGTGGTCTCGCTCGCACAGGCGATCGCCGGAGACGTTCAGTCTGCGCTGCTTATGTTGCTAGGAGCGGTCGGATTCGTGCTTTTGATCGCGTGCGCGAACGTTGGCAACTTGCTGCTCGCGCGCTCCGCCGCCCGCCGCAAGGAGTTCGCCATCCGCCGAGCGTTAGGAGCTAGCCGCTGGCGCTTGATTACGCAACTGCTCACGGAAAGCGCTCTGCTCGGCGTGATGGGCGGAACGCTGGGATTATTGCTGGCCTGGGCTGGGATTGATCTGCTCGTCGCGATTAGCCCGATCAATATTCCTCGTGTCGAGCAAATTAGTATTAATGGCCAGGTGCTGGCTTTCACGCTTGTCATGTCACTGATCACCGGTTTGCTCTTTGGCCTCGCGCCGGCCTTTCATGTTTCTCGGGGCGACCTCAACGAGGCGCTCAAAGATGGGTCCCGCCAGACCACCGCCAGCCGAGGTACTCGTCGAATCCGCCACATGCTGGTGGTAACTGAGGTGGCTCTCGCACTGGTGCTGCTCATTGGTGCGGGCTTGATGATTCAGAGCTTCGCGCGCCTGTACCGGGTCGATTCCGGTATCAACACCCAAGGAGTTTTGGCGGCCGGCATCTCGCTTTCCTCGTCGCAGTATCGTGGGTCCCGAGAGAAGGTCGCTTTCTCCAGAGAATTGCTGGAGCGCATTCGCGCGCTGCCGGAAGTGCAGTACGCCGGTGTAAGCAGCGATCTGCCGCTGCGCGGAGGAGCCATCACAGAGTCTTTCAGCATTGAGGGCCGCTCTTCGGATTCTACGAACGTCGCCAATCAAGCGGGATGGTATCTGGTTAGCTCCGATTATTTCCGCGCCCTGGGTGTCCCTTTGCTGCAGGGCCGCGACTTCACCGAGCAGGACTCCGAGGCAGCTCCACGGGTGGTGATTATCAACCAGGTTCTGGCTCGGCGATTCTGGCCCGGCGAAGACGCGATCGGCAGACGCTTGAAGATTGCCAGCGAACCGCCGCGCGAGATTGTTGGAGTCGCGGGGGACACCAGACATATGGCATTGGATAAAGAAGCCATGCCGGAGATGTATGTGCCCTACGCCCAGGCGCCTTATGTTGTCTCCCTACAATTAGTCGTGCGCACGCCTTCAGAACCGAAACATTTGGCTGCCGCCGTGCGCGACGAGGTACTGGCAGTGAATCCGAACCAGCCTGTCTCCCACGTCAAGACGATGGAGCAGTACCTGGATGATTCGGTAGCTCATCCGCGTTTTCGCAGCATTCTACTCGGGCTGTTTGGCGCGCTCGCTCTGGTCTTAGCCATGGTCGGGCTGTACGGTGTGATGTCGTATGCGGTCACCCAGCGCACACATGAAATCGGCATCCGAATGGCACTTGGCGCCCGATCGCGCGACGTGCGACGACTGGTGCTGAAGCAAGGCTTGGGATTGACGCTGTTGGGGGTGGTGATAGGCCTGGCAGGCGCTTTGTCCTTAACCCGGGTGCTGAAGACTTTTCTCTTTCAGGTGAGCGCGACTGATCCGCTGACCCTCGCGGTCGTATCGCTGTTGTTGATTTTGATTGCGTTGTTGGCCTGCTTACTTCCCGTGCGGCGCGCGATGGCGGTGGATCCGATGGTGGCGCTGCGGTACGAATAAACCGGAGGGCCAGGGACATAGACGTTAAGAGCGGTCTCTTTCGACCTCCATTCTTGAAATACGAGGAGCATAACCATGGCTAAGAAACTAGCGTTGGCTTTAGCATTCGCTTTCTTGATGTCGGCTGTCGCGTACAATCCAATCGATGCTTTTCAAAAGAAGACAGAGCGCGAGAAGACTGACGAGGACTTTATTGCTGAAGATTGCCAGAAGCAATACGAGCGCTCGTTTACGAACTACCCTTCACGACAGGTCGTGGAAGAGCGACAAACGCTCTCGCGTGCTGCGGTCCAGGTGCTCGACGTGGAAGGCAGTCGCAACGGCGGCGTCTCGATTAGAGGCTGGGACCAGCCTGACATTCTCATCAGAGCCTGCAAGCTCGCCAGCGCGGATGATGACGCAACAGTTCAAGCGATTCTCAAGCAGTTGACGATCTCAACAGAAGGCGGCAAAGTCCGCGCGCGCGAGCCCGAAGGAGGGTCTGATAGAAGATCGTCCTGGACAGTCCAGTTCTCTATCTTCGTTCCGCGCGACCTTGCCGTTGAAGCGTCGGTCCACAACGGCGGTCTTTCGCTTAGCAACCTCACTGGAAAAGTGAACGGGCACTCTCAAAACGGCGGGATTTCCATCAGCAAGAGCGGCAGCAGGCAGTCAGCGATAGATCTCTATTCCGTAAGCGGCGGAGTCTCCTTGAAGGATGTCGAAGGCAAGGTGAATGCTCGCTCTACCAATGGCGGCATCACGCTTGTGCGCGGCAGCGGCGAGGTGAAGCTCGAAAGCCAGAATGGCGGCATAGTCGTGCGCTTGCCTGAAGGAGGCTGGGCGGGGGAGCTGCTGGAAGCTCGCTCACAAAACGGCGGGCTTATCCTGCAGGTTCCTCAAGGGTTCAACTCCGGCATCGAAGCTGAGACTTCTGCCAACTCGCGACTCGACTGCCGTCTGCCTGAGTGCCCGCAATATCGAACTGAATCTGAGCACGGACCAAAACGCGTGCAGCTTGGCGGCCCATCGCCGGTCGTTCACGTCTCCACGCGCAATGGCAGCTTGCAGATACTGTCCGCGAAGTAGAAATGGCGATGCCGAATGATGAGCCAGGATGCGGAGCGTAGCGATCATATAGTCAGGCCGCACCCTCCGCCATTCCCATTGTCCAGCGCTATCAGCTCTGTGGAGGACACACTAATGAAGTCGAGAATACTCACCACAGTCGCTCTCCTGGTCCTGGCGGTCGGGCAGAACGCTCGCGTCAGAACTGTGAGCGGCGATCAATCCGGCGACGGCTCTAACCGTATCGCCGATCAAATTCAGCGCTTCATAAATGTAGACGGAGCTGATTTGAAGGCAAGGGTGGAGGCCGCGATAAAGCTGGCGCGGTCCCGGCCGCAGCAATCACCGTTCTGGATTGCTTATTCATTTGATGTGAGGCCCGGCGTTGCTGTCGATCCCAACGTCACGTCCTTTAATGGAAGCATGACCAGCCTGGGCAGCGTGACTCTCTTCTTTGGCAATTCCGGCGGCGCGGCAATCGAGACTCGCAATCTCGGCGTGTTCGCGCTGCTTCAACCCTCTGATAATTCGATAACGCGCATCGAGGTCTACAACCTAGAGCGGCAGCGCGAATACAGCGGTTACCCTGTCTATTGGCTCGGTCGCGCGGGAAATCTGGAGAGCCTCGATCATCTGAGGGTCATCGCTGAATCAAACAGCACTAAGAGCGTAGCCGAGCACGCGATTGCGGCAATCGGCATGCACGATGCCCCGCAAATCGCGCCCCTTCTGAAGGAGCTTGTCCGCAAATCGTCAATGGTCGATGTTCGCGCCGCTGCAATCTTCTGGCTCGGCCTTGCCGCCGGCGAGCAGTTGTTCCTTGCCGACATCGTGCGCAACGAGCGGGAAGACAGCAAAGTGCGCGAAGCGGCTGCCGCCGCAATTGGCCGAGCACGCGAAGCAGCAGTTCTTCCACTGCTGCAGGAGCTCTACGGGCAAGCGACAAATCGCGATGTCAAAGAGCAGATCCTTCATTCCATCGCGAAGAATGAGGGTCAGAAACCGGCGGCTGATTTTCTTTTGAAGGTAGCGAAGACAGATGCCGACCGCGAGCTTAGAGAAGCTGCCATTCACCTGCTCGGAAGACTTCCCGGCACGCAAGCTGCGCTTGCCGACATCGTGCGCAACGAGCAAGAGCAGTCAGACGTGCGCGAAGCCGCCGTGCAGACAATTGCCAGGAGCCAGGACCCCGGGGCCGTCTCGACTCTGGAAAGTCTCTACAAGTCGGTTGCGAATTCCAACGTGAGGGAGAGCATCATCAACGTCGTTGCAAGGAACCAGGATCAGCATGCTGCCACAAGTTTCCTGGTTCAGATTGCGAAGAACGATTTGAGCCCCGGCGTGAGGGAAGAAGCAGTATCAAAGCTTGGTCGCCTGCCGGGCACACAATCGCTGCTTGCCGAAATCGCCCGCAGCGAGAATGAAAGCGAGAATGTGCGGCAGGCGGCTGTGTCTGCGATCACAAGGAGCGGAGATGCAACGGCTCTGTCAACACTTCAAGAACTCTATGGTTCAGTCAGCAATAGGGAAGTGAAGGAACAGATCGTCAGCGCCATTTCAAAGAATCAGGATCAGGAAGCGGCGCTCGGCTTCCTGATCAAAGTTGCCGAAAGCGATTCCAGCCGTGAGTTAAGAGAGCAGGCCATATCAAGGCTCGCCAGATTCTCTTCTACACGGAGTCTGGAAGTTTTGACCAGAGTAGCCGGCTCCGATGGCGATGCTGAGCTACAAGAGCAGGCGGTGATGGCCATAAGCAAGCGACCAAATGACGAAGGGGTTCCTTTGCTCATCCAGATTGCAAAGACTCATCCGCGCGCAGAAGTTCGGGAAATTGCGGTTCGCCGCCTGAGCAGGTCGAACGATGAGCGAGCAAAGGAATTCGTGAGGCAACTGCTCACAAAGTGAAAAGGCGGTCATTTGTCATTTGTCACTTGTCATTTGTCACTTGTCCACGAGGAAGTAACAACTGACCACTAACAAATGACAAATGACAAGTGACAAATGACCACACTTTGGCAAGACATCCGCTACAGCATACGGCTGCTGTTCAAGAACAAGGTTGTGACGCTGGTCGCGCTCGTCGCGCTGGCTCTGGGCATCGGCGCCACAGATACGAGTAGCAGGGGTCCGGGGCCAGGGGAACGACTGACCATTGACCACCGACCACTGACAACGGGCCACGGACAACGGACCACGGACAAATGACAAATCAGTCAAGTCTTATCCGCGTCGCAGTGCTGGTGAACGTTTCCGTTGTCGCGTTTGGCATCACCGCGCCATCGGCGGTCTCATCGGCGGTAGATGTTCGGATAGTTGCCGACGAAGCGGACGCAGTGATCTCAATCCTGACCAAAAGGAGAGCTAATCAACCCATCGCGGAAGCAGACTGGCAGCGCCTCTTCTCCAGCGAAGGGTATGTTCGGCTAAAGAGGCGAGAAGCTGAAATGAAGCGGGCCTTCGAGGATGGCGAGTTCAAGACCTTCATTCTCTCTGATGCGCTGGCCGAGCGCGCCTCGCTCCTCGAACTCACGCTGACTAAATGGAAGCGCGCGGACGTGAAGGAGGCGGCGCAGCGCGTTCTCGCCTATCTCCCGCGAGAGGTGCGCATCCGAGCGAAGATCTATCCGGTGATCAAGCCCAGAGAGAACAGCTTTGTTTTTGAAGTGAGCAGTGATCCTGCCATTTTCCTCTACCTCGATCCAGCGGTCAGTCAGGAACAGTTCGACAACACGCTGGCGCATGAACTCCACCACATCGGCTACGGCAGCCGTTGTCCATCCAGGCGGAACTCGGACGATATCTCTAAGCTGCCGCAGAGTGTGCAGAATGTCATCGAGTGGGTTGGGGCTTTTGGCGAGGGTTTCGCGATGCTGGCTGCAGCGGGCGGGCCTGACGTTCATCCGCATTCCACGAGCAAGCCCGAGGACCGAGCGCGCTGGGATCGGGACATGGCGAATTTCAATGAAGACCTCAAGAAGGTCGAAGGCTTTTTCCTGTATGTGCTCGGTAACAAATTGACCGACGATGAACGGCGAAGCACGGGCTTCTCGTTCTTTGGCACTCAAGGGCCGTGGTACACGGTCGGCTGGAAGATGGCGGTGACCATAGAGCAGGTCTATGGTCGCGCGAGGCTGATCGAGTGTATGTGCGATCAGCGAAAGCTGCTCTCGACTTACAACGAGGCGGCTCTGAAACACAACTGCTCTTCCCGCGAACAACTCGCACTCTGGTCTCAGTCGCTGATTGAAGGAATAAAGGGAGGAATACGATGACCAACATGCTGTTCTTGTTGTTAGTGCTGCTGACGATTGGGATCGCGGGCTGGAGCGCCCGGCTCAATCCGGATGGCACTCAGCCCTCCGCCGTAACGGAGCCTCAGGCTGCCCAGTCGGCAGATACGAAGGCGATCCCGACTGCGAATCAGCGCGAACGATTCATCGCGGTCGACGGTCCCGACCTGAAGTCGAGGCTCGAGACAGCTATCAAACTCGGGCGCAGCAGTACGTCATCGTCGAAGTTCTGGACTGCCTACTCGTTTGACGTGAGGCCGGGCGTAGCGGTCGATGCAGAGGTGATCGGCAACGACGGGGGCAGGACCTTCGTCCAGAGCGCGAATGTTGGGCTGGGTGCGCCGGCGGAGACGCGCAATCTGGGCGTCTTCCTCCTGCACCAACCCGGCAGCAACGCGATCGCGCGAATCGAAGTTTACAACCTCGAGCGCCGCCACGAATACAGCGGCTATCCGGTGTACTGGCTTGGTCGAGCGAACAATGAGGAGAGCCTCAATCTGCTCAACGACCTGATCGGGTCCAATCAAGCCACGAAGATCGCAGAGCACGGCGTGATGGCCCTGGCGCTGCACGACGATCCGCGCGTCGGCCCGATGTTGGAAAACATCGTGCGGATCTCGACACTCGAAAGGAGCCGCACTACCGCCGTCTTCTGGCTCGGCCAGATCGGAGGCGAGCAGGCCTTCTTGGCCAACCTGGTGCGCAACGAACAGGAGAGCGTCGAGCTGCGCAAGCAGGGCGCCTTCGCCCTCGGCGTCGGCAAAGACAAAGACGCGCTCGCCACGCTCGAGACCCTCTACGCCACGGTCACGCCGCGCGAGGTAAAGAGGCAGATCATTTTCGCCGCCTCCATCAACCAGAGCAAAGACGCCGCGGTCAGTTTTCTCATCAAGCTTGCAGGTAGTGATCCCGACAGGGAATTGAAGAAACAGGCGATCTTCTGGCTCGGCCAGAAGGCGGGCCAGCGCAGCCTCGATGCGCTCGGCGAGGCGCTCAACTCGGATCCCGATACCGAGGTGCAGAAGCAAGCCGTGTTCGCGATCAGCCAGCGGCCCAAAGACGAGGCCGTGCCGCTGCTCATCAAGATCGCAAAGACACATTCCAAAGCAGAGGTGCGCAAACAAGCGATGTTCTGGCTCGGTCAGACGGGCGACGAACGAGCGCTCGATTTCTTCAAGGAAGTGCTGTTGAAGTGACGAGAGAAGGAACGCCTTTCCGCATTACACATTAACGCCTGCACAGGAGCATTGGCGCTCGGGAAATCACTGGCATTGGCTTGCCGCGCAAGGCTTTACTCCACCACAACGACCAGTCGCGTGGTACGAGTTGCCCCGAAGTCGCTCTTACCGGTAAAGGATATCTGCTGAGGACCGGTTGGCGCGCTGCCTTTGACCTTTATCTTGAAACTCACCGATGCGTCGCGGGTGCTGACCGAGCCCGGCTTGACCTTGATCCTGAGATCCGACGTGTCCGACGCCGTGATCGTGACCTCACCAATGAATCCGGCGCTGCGGCTTATGTTGAGAGTGACCCGGACGTTGGTCCTATGCGATTACCTTAACGGCGACAGGAAGTGAAATCATTGCCGTTAGCAGGACAATTAACCAGATCCTCATTGGGACATCCTCCTCAAAAAGGCAAGAACAAAACTGCAGTCCGTCTGTGGGAACCGACCGAAATCTCTTTGCGAAGTATCTTCCACAAGTGTGACAGCGGCAAATCTATTCTCTATCGAACACCACAGACGAGACGCGCTCGACCGGATGACAAACCTACTGGTAGACTTCTGCCCGCAACGTTGGGCCGGGTGTACGCGGGTTGGGATTCGGCCGGAACCGCGGAGACCAAAGCAATGGGAAACTCAAATTTGTGCGGCAGACTTCTTCGCAAAGGCGTGCCTATCGTTCTGCTGACGCAAATCGCCGCGCTGTGCCTTGCTCAGGCTAAGAAGAGCGGAAGCCCTGAAGAGAATCCGCCTCATAACATCATTCAACTGACTGCGTTCGGCGAGCGCGCCGTATGGTCCCCGGACGGCAAACGCATTGCCTTCATGAGCAAGAGCTACGGAGACGCGTTTGAGATAGACGTGAAGACCAGGTTGATCCGATTGCTGACGGGCCATTTCCATCACGAGGGGTTTTTGAGAGTTCATTATCTGTCCAATGGCGATTTCTTCCTGATCGGCGCGAGGAAGTACGCCGATGTCGGAACGACGCGGCGGCGAGATCAGGAGATGTGGTTGATGAAGGCTGAAGCGAAAAAGCCGCCCGTGCCGCTTGACCACAAGATAAGCGAAGGAGTGGCCGTCTCGCGCACGCGCATGAAGATCGCCTGGTCCAACACCAACGACCAGTATCCCGACTTGCTGGCTCCCGGCGAGTCGGTCCTGTACACAGCGGATGTCGTTTACAGAGACGGCGCCCCGATGCTGGCCAACAAGAAGGAGGTAATCAAGAGCAGATCGCGGGA
>JBGPFL010000120.1:0-9241 GCA_041483295.1 Blastocatellia bacterium
CCGACGTGCTGTTTTATCAAGGCAAGACCAGAACGGCGGAATGGGAACTGAGGCGAGTCATCACCATAGACCCAAACTTTCCAGCCGCGTACATGATTCTGGCCGATGTGCTCACATATCAAGACTCGATTGATAAGCAGCGCGAAGCAATCGGCATGGCCGAAAAGGCTCTCGCGTTATTCAAAGAGGTTTCCAAGAAACGCGTTCGTTTCTCCACCGGACTCAAGCATCTGTCGATCTCGCACGTGATATTCGGGCGGGCCGACTACTCCGACGGCAATGTGATGGCCGAGGCTTATCATATGCTGGCCAAGACTCGCACGCGAGTTGTCGAAAACGACAAGAACATCAACGCGAACGACAAGGCGTCGCTTCTGGCGGCCGCGCGCGGGGACCTTCAAGAAGCAACGAAAAGAGCTCAGAATCTCACGAGCAAGCGCCGGCTCGCGCTGGTCCTCGACACGAGCTCGCAAAACTATTTCCTGGCCGGTGACCTGGCAAAGGCAATCGAAGACGGTAAGCAGGCGCTTAAGCTGAGCGAGGCGATCCCGGACATGAAGGAGTTCCCGGCCGCACACTTCACACTGTACGAGGCCTATGAGAGCAGCCGCGATTTCGCGAAAGCGGCCGAACACCTGCAGAAGTTCATCGGGATGGCGGACCTTGGCGCGGAGAGCAAGAAAGCGTGGGAAGAGAAGCTTGCATACCTGCAAGGCAAGGCCCGCGCGAATCGCCAGAACAAGTAGAGGGGATCTCAGGAGAATCAAATCGGATTTCAAGCAGGGGGCGGCCACAAAGGGCCGCCCCCTGTTGTCATGTGTCGCTGCACCGTCCTCCCGTGCCACGGCGTCGGCTAACGAAAAGGCGAAACCACGAATCACACGAATTTGTTACTTGTCATTTGTCACTTGTCATTTGCGCATTGCACCAAGGGCCGAGACCAGGCGCAAAGGACAAGTGACAAATGACAAATGACAAATTCGTGCAATTCGGGGATGCCTCTCTCTCTTGGTGTTCTTGCGACCCGGCCGCGAGTTCCTGAGCGGCAATCGACGATCAGGCCCAGTGTGCCGCCTCACCCGAACCGGCGGCATGGTTGGTTACCTTGCGCGATCCTGGCCCTCGAGGCGCCGGCGGGGCCGGTTGCTTCTTGACATTCGCAATGTGGAAGAACTACTGTCGGAGTTCTCTCTCAGTAACAAATCTGGGGCCTTGCGGAAGTAGGGCCCGTTGCGACCTGTGCTGACGAATGCTTTTCGACGAGGCCCGGATGAACTCGCGAGAATGACGATTGTCGTTCTCTTTCGAAATTCTGTCGCGGTACTACCTCGTGCTATGAATAACATCCCTCCATCAGGAGGAGAACATCAACGAGTGTCCATAAGGAGGACTTTCAATGAAGCATAGAATCCTGTTTCTGTCTGTCTGCCTCGTGCTTGCCGCCATCTCGGTGGCCTGGGCTTCAGATCTGAATGGTAAGTGGGTCGCCCAGGTTCCGGGACGGAACGGTCAAACACGCGAGACTACCTTCAACTTCAAGGTCGAGGGAAGTAAACTGACCGGCACTGTGTCCGGGATGCAGGGCGACAACCCAATTTCTGATGGAAAGATCACTGGAGATGACGTTTCATTCTCGGTCTCAGCGAACTTCAACGGGAACCAGATCAAGTTCCTCTATAAAGGAAAAGTGGCCGGGGACGAGCTCAAATTGACCCGCACAAGAGAAGGAGGAGACCAGCCCGGACAAGAGTTCACGGCTAAGAGAGTGAAATAACCTAGCACCAGGCTGACTATCCGAGGGGCGCAGCCACGAATCACACGAATTTGTCATTTGTCACTGGTCATTTGGGCATGCACCACGGGGCCGAGACCAGGAGGTAAGGACCATAGACAAGTGACAAATGACAAACTCGTGTGATTTGTGGCTACGCCTTTTGCGCCCCGCCGGTTTTATGATAGATTCAACATGCATCTTGAGAGCGCGTTAAGAATTCATAGCAACGCTTGCTCAGCAGTCAAAGCGAATCATAGCCATTCCCAGGAGACGCGATGGTTGAAGCTCTTGAAAGGGTCGGCGAGTTAGTGAAGATGGAGCCGATGTCTCACGGACGTCCCGACCTCCGTAAGAAGAAGCCCAAGATTCTGGCCGTTATTCTGGACAATTGTACCGGCTGCGCGGGATCTCCCGCCTGTGTCGAGTACTGCCCCGTCGACGCCTGTATGTTCTGGGTGCCCGATGCCGATTACTACCCGAGTGGCCGCATCGAAGTCGACCCCAATCTCTGCATCGGGTGCAAGCTCTGCACCAGCAAAGGCCCCGACGGCACCTTCCTCGAAGGCTGCCCCTGGGACGCCATTGAAATGATGCCTACCGACGAGTGGGAGACCAGAACCGGCGTTATGCTTAACCCATAGTGGCGGGTAACGAGTGGTGAATGACTACCGTCACTTACCACTCGCTACCTGGGGGTTTCCATTATCTGCCTGCTGCGCTCCTCTGATCTCGAGATCGAATCGCCTCAATCGTCGCGAGTGCCTGCTTCTGTATTCGATCAGGTAATCCGGCAAACGGGCGTGCATAGCGTTCGATGAACCTGATGTCGTCCTCGCCGCCCACGATGTAGAGCGCCCTCAAGGCCTCCCATGCCTGCTCCGTCGAAGGGGCAAGAACAACAAGCTCACTTCCATCCTCGACCCGGACGCCATCTGAAATCTTCAGCAACTCGACCCTCGCTTCTTCTACTGCATGAATCTCACGCGTCTGACCGTCGTCCTGCTTTATTCGGACCAGCGGTGCGCCAGGGGCAACCTGGATGCCTTCGTCGTTGACGATCAATTCCGCCGTTCCCGCTGTGACGGCGCGGACCGTGTGAGACTCAAGCATACCAGTCAGTTCGCGGCGCCCGGCCGGATCGCCGAACCGGACCAGAGAGAGGGCCGCGTTGTGCCGAACACCGGGGTCCGAGTCCCCGAGCAAAGGCAGAAGCGCCGAGTGAAACTCCCGGCAGGAACTGTCCTGCCCCATCACCCAGGCAGCAGTCAGACGCACCTGAGGTGTAGTATGCGTCGACGAAGCGATAACCGCCGGGTACCAACGGATCATCGACTGATCACCGTCCGTCATTCGAGAGGCGATGAATGCGAGCGCATGCTGAGCGTTCCTCGGCTTCTCCTGGTCCTTCAGGTAGCTCTCAATCTGTGAATCCGAGAGCGGGCGGCCGAACCAGGAGCCGTACCAGGACAGGAAGGCCACGATGACAAACAACGCCGCTACCAAGAGCATCGGCCAGGGTAGTCGACGACTGAGTGGAAGCTCCTCTAGAGCCGGGCGCTCTTCGTCCTTAATCACTTCCTGATCTATCACAGTTGATCTCTCTCCTTGATCGCCGTGCAAGCAATCCTTGACGCTACGTCGTTATGAGGTATGAAAGGGATTGTAGGAGGCTGTCCACAGGAGGGTCAAGCAACTATCTCCGAAAGACACGCTCGCTGGACTTGTCGCGCAAGCTGCAGATCCCTCTTGAATAGGCGATCAGGAACAGGCCTTCATCGGCCAGCAGCGCCTTGCGAAACGCGGAGTTGGCCGCAAAGGCCGCTGCCCGGACCGCTGCGAACGTCAATCCGGCGTACGCTGTGAGCGCCGCCGCCGTCGTCAAATGGTTCAGCAGCAGATTCACGAACACTATGACCGAAGCGGCGCCTCCAATCGTCACCCACTTTCGGATTGGCGAGGCCGGATGCGACACGTAGAACGCCAGGGCCTGTATCGGCAAGGCGGCAAGCAGCCAGTAATCTTCGATCGCCAGAGCGACCACGACGGAAGCGGCCGCCGCAGCGATAAGCAATAGCGATAGAGCTGTTACTACGACCCGCTTTGGGCGAGTGTTGAAGGCTGCGGACCACTCAGCCGCCGCGAGCGGGTCGACTCCGACTTTGAACTTGCGCTCGATGACTGCCGCCTGCAACTGAGCGAAGGTCTCAAACGGGAAGCCTGCTATCTCGGCAATACTCAGCCAGTCGGCGACTTCCTTGAGTTTATTGCTGCGCGTCGTAGCCAGGGCTGACTCCGTGACTCTAAGGTATCCGCGCATACTATAGAAGACCCGGCACAAATGGTAAAGACGGCGTCACCGGAGTGTAGGAGTGCAAACAAGAATTCCAGACCTCCGAGTCTGAAGGCGGCTTGTTCCTTGTTGTAGGGCCATATTTGAAATGTCCCAATCTACTGGTTGGGGTATTACCGTATTCACATGAGAAAGAGCGAAACCCGGTCTCACTTGCAGTCACGCCCGGGGTTAGTCTTTCGACGCGCGGCAGCGGGGCCTGACTTCGCTTTGCCGCATCTACCGAAAGGGGCTTACAATTTGTGAGATCAGACTGCCGCTACAGGTTGGATGGTATTGAGCTTGAACGGTGATCCGCTAACAGAGTCGCTCGCCCCCGCGCCGGCAGGACCTCTGAGTGTGGCACGAGGAGAAGGGAGCATCTCTTGAGTTATCTTCTGCGGTTACAGAAGGCTTTTGTCGTGTCATTGGTTGCGGTTGCTGCCCTGGCGTCCGGCAATGCCCAGCGGCTGCAGCCTCCAGAGAGAGAGAAGCCCGATCTCGTGATCCAGAACGGGCATACCGACAACGTTCGCGCCCTCGCGTTCAGTCCCGACGGCACGCTGCTAGCTTCCGGGAGCGCCGACAAGACGATCAAGATATGGGATACGGTCTCCGGACGACTGATCCGAAGCCTTGAGGGACATCCGGACAATATCACTTCGATCTCCTTCAGCCCCAACGGCAGGAACATCGCTTCGGGCAGCGTAGACAATACCGTCAAGTTGTGGGATGTCGCCACGGGGAGAATGATTCGCAGCTTGTCTGACCATACCGACGACGTGCTCGCTGTTTCCTACAGCCCGGATGGGAAGACTATTGCGTCTGGCAGCAGCGACAGGACCATCGACCTTTGGGACGCGAACAACGGCGAGTTGATCAGCAGCCTTGAAGATCACAAGGGCGAGGTGACTTCGGTGGCCTTCAGCCCCGATGGAAAGACGCTGGCATCAGCGAGCACCGACAAGACAATCAAGATTTGGGACACCAGCAACGACCGCCTGATTCGCACTATCGAGGGACACGCTGCCGAAATCCGCTCGGTTGCATTCAGTCCCGATGGCCGCACACTCGCATCCGCAAGCGGAGATAAGACAATCAAGCTTTGGGACCCGGCGAGCGGGACCTTGACCCGCACTCTCGAAGGCCATACGTCGGCCGTCATCGCTGTCGCCTTCGCCTCGGATGGCAAAACTATCGCCTCCGGGAGTCACGACAAGACAGTAAGGCTCTGGAACCTCGAGACCTTCAAGGTGATCCGCGCCCTCGACGCGCCGCCCAGCAGTTTTGACGCCCATCCCAGCACAATCACGTGCGTGGCGCTCAGGTCGGACGGAAAGATGATCGCCGCGGGCGGCTGGAAGACCATCGGCCTGTGGGAAGCGGGTACCGGCAAACTGATCGGCTCTCTCGAAGGTCATTCCTCCGACGTGCGCTCGGTCGCTTTCAGCCCTGACGGTCGAGTGATCGCGTCCGCGAGCTGGCGAACGATCAAGCTCTGGGACTCGGCGAGCGGAAGCTTGATCCGTGTCCTTGAGGGTCACTCGTCGGAGGTTGGCGCGATCGCGTTCAGCCCGGACGGCAACACAATCGCTTCGGCAAGCTGGGACCGCACGGTCAAACTCTGGGACGCGACCAGCGGCAGGCTGCTTCTGACGTTGACCGGCCACTCCTACGACGTCATCTCAATCGCTTTCAGTCCCGACGGTAAGACAGTCATATCGGGTAGCTACGACAACACCATCAATATGTGGAATGTTGCGTCGGGAAAGTTGATGCACACGGTCAGAGGCCACAACAGCATGGTTGCATCGGTCGCCTTCAGTCCTGATGGCAAGAGCTTTGCCTCGGGAAGTGTCGACAAAACCGTCAAGCTCTGGGACTCAACCACCGGCAAGTTAACTCGAACTTTCGAAGGTCACGCGTCCGAGGTCCGTTCGATTGCCTTCAGTCCGGATGGGAAGACGCTTGCTTCTGCAAGCGTGGACAAGACAGTCAAACTCTGGGATGTCGAGACCGGTATGATGACCCGCAGTCTGGAAGGAATCGCGAGCGACAACCTTGCCGTCGCCTTCAGTCCGGACGGAAAGACTATCGCCTCGGGCAGCTACGACAAGAAGGTGAGGTTATGGGACGCTGGGACGGGCAAGCTCATCGGGTCGATCGAGGGGCACACCGGCCCGGTTACATCTGTAGTCTTCAGCCCCGACGGAAAGCGACTCGCTTCAGGTAGCGCGGACACGACGGCGAAGGTGTGGTCCGTGGAATCGAGACAGCAGCTTGCCAGTCTGCTCGCATTCAACGACGGGAATTGGATCGCCTACACGCCGGCAGGTTATTACAACGGCTCGGAGAAGGGCTCGCAATACGTTTCCTGGCGCATGAGCAGCAAGGTCTACGACTTTGACCAGTTCTTCGACAAGTACTTCCGGCCGGAGGTCCTCCCCGAGGTTCTCCAGAACAAGAAGGTGACGCCCGAGTATACTATCGCGACCGGCTTTGCTCCGCCGCCTGAGGTGAAGATCGTCACCCCCGGGATGGATGCAAGCGTCACCAATCCTGAGATCGAGATCAAGGTTCAAGCGAAGGATCTGGGAGGCGGAATAGATGACATTCGCCTCTATCAAAACGGCAAGGTGATCAGTCCGGGCCAGCGCGGGCTGATAGTCAAGAACAGGACCCAGGATACGGTGAGCTATCGGGTCTTGCTCGCAGACGGCAACAACACGTTCAGAGCAGTCGCGTTCAGCAAAGATCGCACGGAGAGCCGGCCATACGAGTTGGCCGTCATGCTTCTCGCCCCAAAGAGGGAGGCGGCCCTCTACATGCTGGTAGTGGGGGTCAATGAGTACAAGAATTCATCGCTGAATTTGAACTTCGCAGTCCCGGATGCCGAGGCGATTGCGCGCTACTACGAGAAGAACGGGCCCAGGCTGTTTCGCGAGGTCAATATAACCAGGGTCTTCAACGCGGACGCAACCCGGGCCAACGTCCTGAAGGCATTCCAGACGCTGAGGGAGAAAGCGCAGGAGCAGGATGTAGTGATCCTGTACTTCTCGGGACACGGCGACAGTTCGGGAAACGAGTGGTACTTCATTCCTTATGAGGTGACTCGGCCCGAGGCCGAGGAGGATGTACGATCGGCCAGCATCTCATCGACAATGATGTCGAATGAGGTCACGCAAATGCGATCGCAGAAGGTTCTACTGTTGATCGACGCCTGCAAGTCAGGTTCGGTGCTGGTGTCGTTTCGCGGGTACGAAGATCGGAAGGCGCTGATGCAGCTTGGTCGCTCGACTGGAGTTCACGTGATGGCAGCTTCAACCGGCGACCAGCAGGCGGCTGAGGTGAAGGAACTTGGGCACGGCGTTTTCACCTATTTGCTGTTGAAGGCGTTAAACGGCGAAGCGGCGGCTCCCTCGTCGAAGAATCAGGTGACGGTGTTGGGCCTGTTTCAGTACATCAATGCCCAATTGCCTGAAGTGTCAAGGAAATATAAGACCGAAGCGCAGTATCCGGTCTCGTCATCCAGAGGGATGGACTTCCCGCTGGCTTTGGTGAATTGAGAGACGGTACATGTCTGCCGATCACCGCGACGGGTAAACATGATAGAGCATGAAGTAAACCACCACGCCGGTCACTGACACATACAGCCACATCGGAAAGGTCCACCGCGCGATCCGCCTGTGCTTCGAAAAGTCGGCTCGCAGCGCGCGCCTCAACGTCACAATCACGAACGGCACTATGGTCACCGCAAGAATGGTGTGCGAGATCAAGATAGAGAAGTAGAGCCAACGCACGGTCCCCGTCCCGGTGAAGCGCGTCACCCCTTTGCCGAAGCCGATGTGGTAGGTCAGATAGGAGATCAAGAAGAGGGATGAGCTGATGACGGCCCCGATCATACATACGCGATGAGCGCTGATTCGTCTGCGCCGGATCAGCACATATCCAATTGTTATGAGGATACCGCTGGTCGCGTTCAGGATCGCGTTGAGAGTCGGCATCATGTCGATGGACATATTAGACCTTATAGCGATCCGTCATTACCGGGTCAAAAAGGTTGTTCAGTCACAAGTGAACTGGTGGGAGGGTTCGGACCTAATAAGTCAGCGAGTTGAAGCTTGAGCTCTGAAAGCTGACCTGACGCTATCGCTGGCCCCCGGCTTTCCCCGAACGGTAGACCATCACGAATATCCCGGCAAACATTGCCACGGGAGGCGCAAGCAGAACCAGGATACCCAGATTGAATTGCCGCGCGCTGGCGGCCGCTTCGGCGGAGTTCGCCAGGGCCTCCTTGCACATCGCACACTGAGCGAGCACCGGCTCGCACCAGAGCGCAAAGGACGCCACAACCGCGATCGCCGCGACGATCCAACATCTCAGTTTTGTGGGCTCAAGAGACATCCTCACCTTACCTCTTCCACGGCCGGATGAGATCTCAGCTCCCTAATCCGCCTGCTGTCGGGAAAGAAGGTTGCGAACAAGCAGAGCAACACTACAAGGATCGGCACTATCGTCAGAATAAAACTCAACCGCTCGAACTTGAGGTGCATGAAATAGGCGACGATCAGGGCTGCTTTGATGATCGACAGGCCCATGAGGATGATCAGCATAATCGTGAGGTTGATCTGCTCATAAGCCAGGAATACCTCGATGCCGGTCAGTCCGAGCAGCACGCCCCAGACGACTACGTAGTCTCGGTTGCTGCCCCCGTGTTCCTCATGAACTGCTCCGTGGGTAGCGACGATCTCATCATCTTCGATGCTCGCCAGCGGATTGCTGATCCAGCCCTTGTTGTAGGCCCAGATCAAGGGGTTGATTGCAAACAACAGAGCCAGAAGCAGACAGACCAGAATTAGAAACACGTCGTCGGTGCCGCCCTTAAACCGGCTCGTTGCCAGATCCCAGCCCGCTACTGCGAGGGTGCCCACCGCCAGAGCTGCCAGCAGCAGGTTTATTACTGTCGCCTCTTTTTCCTTCGATTGCTCCATTGAGCGTTCCTCACTTTATGTGTTGTCATCAGTCATTGGTCGGTCTCCGCGTGAAAGACTAGCGCGCTGGATTGTACTGGACCGACAACAAGTATATGAGCGGGAAGACGAACATCCACACCAGGTCGACGAAGTGCCAGTACAGCC
>JBGPFL010000121.1:0-9239 GCA_041483295.1 Blastocatellia bacterium
ATGGTGCTCACGGATGGGGCTCATCTCGATGACCTCGCCTTCGATCAACTCAAGGCGGTCGTCTTCGGCAAAGACACCGCCCTGCGCCATCAGGTAGTACTCGTCTATGGTGAAGAAGTGCTTTTGAAGTTGAACCGACATGTTCACTCACCTGTGATCGCAGTAGCCAGAAACCGCCGCTTAGACCGTTGAGATGATACCACGATGAGGTCACCCGAGAACACTGCTCTCAACAATCAGAAACGAATGAATTCGTTACTACGAGGAACGCCTGATATTCCGACAGGCTCCTAGCGGCCAAAGAAATCGCGCCCCGACTGAATGCGGACCTTGCAGTATCGCTGAATCGCCTCGAAGTCACTCACGTTATTCGTTATCAGCAGAGCATGCGTTCGACTCACCGATGCGGCGATCAGGGTGTCGCGAAACATTTGCTGAACCGTGCTCGGCTGCAGTCGAGGAGTCTTACCTCCTGACTTCGCCTTCAAGTTGCGGAGAAACGAGTTAAGGATCTTGCCGGCCTTGTACCAGTCTTCGCCCGCGGGCACGAGAAGTTTGTCTTCCTTCTCGTATTGCTTCCTAGATGCTTCCAGTCTCTTGAGGATGCTACGATCGCGTGCGCCAGCAACCAGCTCCTGCAACACCACGGCGGACATCACCAAGTCATTTGGCAGCTTTGTAGGTTTGTAAGCGATCCAGATGTTCGTGTCGAAGACGATGCCCGGCATAGATCAGAGGAGTCTCTCCCGGCGAGTCTCGTACAGTTTCTTCCACGCTTCGAGCATGAGTTCGTTGGCCGTCGGCTCGGAACGTACGCTTTTCTTTCGTCGATTACTCGCCTGATCTTTCGACAGCTTGGACTTGGCTGTTTCACCTTTGGTCCGCTTTCCGTTTGTCCTAGCCGATTTCATGATCATCACTCTGCTTGAGGACTATAGCATAGCCGCCCAATTCCAGTCACCGGTGCCCTGTGTTGTTGGTGTAGTGTGGAACGAATCCGAGGTCCCGACAAAGTGTCGTGTGAGCGCGTTCACGACGTGGTTGGAGCATCCTTGGACGGCTCGCTCGCAAAAAGAGCAAAAGCGACAAAAGCGTAAAGCTAACGAGTCCGCGCAACAGCTACAACACGAAACCCGAGGCGGTTGCCCCTGCCGTCCGGGGTGCCCCAGTTGCGGTAGGCGGCGCGACAGCCCTGACCGTCGAAGGCCCACGAACCGCCCCGCAGCACCCGGTATCGCGTGTCACCCGCCGTTTCCCACGCACTCCCATCCGTTGGCGCGCCGTTGTAGCTCTCGTGCCAGTAGTCCATACACCACTCCCACACATTTCCGTGCATGTCGAATAACCCGAATGCGTTGGCCACCCCCGTGAATCCGGCCGGTGTCGTCTTCTGTTGATATGTCCCTTTCGGCGCCGACCCATATGGATAGTTCCCGTCGTAGTTCACGAGCTCAGGCGTAACCGTTTCCCCAAATGCGAATGGGGTCGTCGAGCCTCCCCGGCACGCATACTCCCATTCGGCTTCCGTAGGCAGGCGATAAGTCCGCCCTGTGGCACGCGACAGTCGCGCGCAGAATTCCATCGCATCCTCCCACGTCACTTGTTCGACCGGCAGATTGTCGCCCTTGAAGTTTGAGGGAGCGGGATTCAAGTCACGGCTCACTTTAGGCACGCTTGCAGCGGCTCGCCACTGCGCCTGCGTTACTTCGTACTTGCCCATGAAAAACGGCTGCACGGCGACCTGATGCTGCGGACCTTCATCAGCAGAGCGGTTCAGTTCAGTAGTCGAAGAACCCATCATGAACGTGCCGCCCGGTACTGCAACTAACTCAAGCCCGACACCGTTGATGTCTTCAGCACAATACTGCGCCCTCCCTTTGCTGCGCTTGGTTATCGCGCCGCTCGAATTCACCGTCACCGTGTCGAACTCATGCTCACGCAACGCGAGTCCGGCTAGTCCTGTCGTGGGTGCTCCGCCAGCCACGGGCTTTGGTTCGCTTGATGCCGCTTTCGGCTCGGTCTTTGGTCCGGAATCTCTCTTCGCCGCGGCCTCAAGGGCTCTCAGCCTGTTCCTCGCGAGTCCCGTAAAAGTCCCAGTCGAATACTTCGTCAAATACTCTTTGAAGTCATCCGTGTCCGTGCTGGTCTTGATCGAGTTCCAAAACTCCAACTCGATCGCCGCCGGGTCGACGGTTGTCACGGCCGGCTTGCCCGACCCTGCCTTAATTGTCACCGTCACCGAGATGACAAGCTCATCCGCCTTGTACCCTTCCGTCTTCGCATAAGGCTTTTGCGTCTTCTCCTGTCCCAGATCCAATCGCACGCGCTTCGGCACCGCTTCCTGAACGTACTTCACCAGCCCCGCCAGCGTCACCTCGCCACTGTCGTTTGCTGCCTGGCCCTTGAGCCCTTCGACCAGCGCCCAGGTGAAGTATCCCTGCTTCTTCTCCTTGTACTCATAAGCCACGTGCCCGACATCGGTCGCGTATAGCGTGGCAAACGCGGTCACCTCTCGATTGCGAACATCAAAGTTGAACCTCCTCGCGAAGCTGTCGGTCAGCCGGTTTTCGCTTTCGCCTCGGCCTGATAGATCGTTACGGCAGGCATCGAGGAGTATCAACACCTGTTTGACTCCCGTATCGCGAATCCAATCGTGCACGGTATCAACGGAAACGGAGGTGGCTTCGAGCAGCGTCAGGCTCCCGCTAATTCGGGCATCCGCCGGACACAGAAATCCTCGTCCGCCGCGCTCGATTCCGTGACCAGCGAACGAGACAAGCAGCAACCCGTCCTCCGGAACAGCCCCGCGTAAGTTCGACAGGTATTGCAGGATGTTCCCGCGCGTGGGCTGCCGCTCCGCCGGCTGGTCCGAGGCGAGCAGAACAACCTGGTCCTGCGGAAACCCGGCATAGCGCACCAGCGCGTCCGCCAATGATTTCGCATCGTTAGTTGCGCCCGAGAGACGGTTGATTTGGGTGTCCTGGTACTCGTCGACGCCGATGACCAGCGCGAATCGCTTCGATTTCGGGGGGAGCTCCTTCACCAGGCGGACCACCACGTCTCTGTCACGTTTTTGCGGACTTTGCGCTTCGCCTTTGAGCGCCGTTAGGTTGGCGACTGGAAGAATCAACAGGGAAAGCGTGAGGATGGAGAGTGCAGCGCGCGTTGTTGGATTCGCAGCTTTGCTTTTCATCGCCTTGCTCCAGGTTCCGGCTGGTGGGAAGAGAGAACCCTAATACGGGTTGCCGCCAGCGAGCGTTGGCGTTCCTTTCCGAGCCGGCCGGGCGCATCGTAGCACCCCGGAAAGTGTCGAACAAGCTGGCAATGCTTGAACCGCTTCTTCTGCCTGTTCCTTGTTCTGCTTCTGGCCCCAACCCGTGCTCTGCCCGTCTGTGGTACGATTCCTGCCGATGAAGCTTCGCGAACTACTAACACTCAGGCGTGCCATCATCGCGTTTGTTATCCTTCTGGCAATCGCGGTTGCGGCGGTGGTGCTGGTTGGTCTGCGCAGACCGCAGCGCGTGCCTATGGATCGCTACGTTCCTGCAAGCGCGCTCGGATTTATCGAGATCGACAGCTTGCCGGGCGTCGTGGACGGCCTGACTGACACCAAGGCGTGGCGGGAACTGGCGCCGGCTTTGGGCCTCTCCAGTCAACTGCGACAGATCGGCTTCGCTGCCGACCTGGTGGGTCGCACCGGAATCGGCCCCGAGCAGGCCGTCGTTGCAAGCCGCGCCCAGTTAGCCCTCGTCGTCACCGATATCGAGGCCGAGACCGGCGGCGAAGACGCAAGCACCAATATCAGACCGCACGTGGCGTTTCTGATCGAGACACATGCCACTCCGGATACAACCTCTCGTCTGCTTGGCGATATGGCATCGGTGCTCGCGAGAAGAATCTACGGTGAATCCGTATCCCAGCAGACGGAGGACTACCAGGGTACAAACCTGCTGATATTTCAGGGCCCGCAGCGTGAACGCCAGTTGGTGGCCGCCTCGGTTGGCAGCGTCGCCCTGGTAGCCAACAACCGTTCTGCCGCGAAGTCCTGCCTGGACGCTATCGCCGGCCGAGCCCCGAGGATTGCCGACGAAGCCACACTCAAGCAGACGCGGCCAACGGTAGATCACAACGCATCTGTATTCGCTTACGTCACGGAATCGGGTATCGCAAAGCTGGTGACGTTCGGGTCGGTGCTCGTATCCACGCGGTTCACGAGCGATGCCGACCGCATAGACTCGATCGCAAGCCTGTTCGGGCACATGTCGAAGCAGACGGCCGCAGGTCTTTTCTACGGCGCCGAGTTTGAGTCGGAAGGGGTGACTGAGCGGTACCTGACTGCCCTCCGCCCCCAGGTCGCCGAGAGACTGGCGCAAGCCCTGAAACCAGCACCCTTAACTGATCCTGAGGCGCTTGCGTTCATCCCTCGTTCGGCCGAGGATTTCGCGTCCATAAGCGTGGAAGCAGCCGGAGAGCTTCCCGAACGCGTGCTCAAGGAGCTCTCGCCGCAACTCGATATTGTCGCCGGACTGGCGCTCAGGGAGTTTGTGTTGAGCTTCCGCAGGCAACTCGGCCTTCAGGCGGGAGATTCGCTCGGGGATGCCGTGGGAAGCGACATCGTGTTTGTGAGGTTCTCCGAATCCGAGCCGACGGCGATGCTGCTGCGCGTGAGGAACAGGGCTTTGGTGTCACCCGTCGTAGAGCGCTACCTCACGGTTGACCATTCGGAGGTTTCTCTCACCCAATACAAAGGACAACAACTTGCTGTTGGCTCCACCCGTCCGGACGGCCGGTCGGCTGCCTTTGTTAAGGAGTTTCTCCTCCTGGGCACTCGCGACCAGATAGTGAGGATGATCGACGCCGAAGCAAGCGGCGACAGTATGATGAGCGACAATGGAATCATACAGATCTTTGGGGCGCGGCCCGCCGGCGCATCGATCATCTCTTACAAGCCCGAAGCCAGGGACGCGGGTGAGATGATGCTGGCGATCTCGCGCCTGACGAGAGTAACCGACGGCTCACGTGAGCTGCTCGAACAGGAGCCGATCAGGCAGGCGATGGGCCGGCTTCAGCCCTCGGTCAGCTTTACGGAATTTCGCGCTAATGGGATCTATGTTGAAACGAAATCAGCGGTAGGAAACTTCAGTCTGATTAGCTCTTTTGTGAGCGAAGCGAAATGAGGTGTGGGGAGTGGCAGGTCGGAGTCGGGGAGTGTGGGAGCCACAACACTCACACCCAAGAAGCGAAAACCGCCCAAGACCTACACCGCCAAAGAACCAGTTGCGATACGGTTCCATATACGGTACCATCTCCATCGTTATGCCGCGACAAGACAGGAACGACCGATGGCAAAGCGCGATAAGCTGCTGCAGAAGGCACGGAATGCGCCTCGGAGTCTTGGATTCGAAGAGTTATGTGCTCTGGCGGAGTCTTATGGGTTTGTCCTTGCCCGACAAACCGGTTCGCACCGGATATACAAACACCGGTCCGGGCGAATGATGAACTTTCAAAGATCGGGGAGGAGCTAAACCGTATCAGGTAGAACAGCTCTTACAGGCGATCGAAGAGTTGGAAGATGAATAAATACAGCATCAATATCTTCTGGAGCGACCAAGACGCGGGCTACATCGCAATTTGCCCGGAGTTTCCCGGATTGTCCTCTTTCGGGGACACCCCCGAAGAAGCAATGGCTGAAGCGCAAATTGCGCTTGAATCGTTTATTGAGATCTATAAGGAAGATGGCAGGCCGCTGCCAGAACCGCAGGCTGCGCGGGAGTATAGCGGACAGCTTCGGGTACGCCTCCCGAAGAGCCTGCATCGCCAGGCCGCGTTAATGGCAGAAAGCGTCGAGGATACTAGCCTCAATCAGTTTATCCTTGATGCAATTGCGCAGCGCATCGGAGCTCACAAAGGCGCACAGGCCGTTTGCGAGCAAGTTAAGCAGGAAGTCAAAAAGGCGATTGGCAGTCTCAAATTTGAAGGAACGAAATCACAACTATGAAGCAGTCAGCGGCAGGCGTGTAAAAATGATGGCAGATCCCAAGAAATGGTGTGGCCCATCCAACCTCTCATAGGGCCCTCGCTACTCCCCCACACTCCCATACTCCCACACCCCTGTACTCCCATACGCCCATCCTCCCACACACCTTCCCTTCACCCATTCTCTCGCTCCTCGATTCTCGCACTCAGCCGCTCGGCCCTGCGCTTTCGCTTCCTCAGCAACCGCATCTTGCGCCGTTCGCGCACTTCGATCTTGTCGCGTACCTTGCCATAAAACTTCACGAAGTAGTCGTACATCGACCAGAGCGCGAAGAACACTACGATCCACAGCATCGCTCGGCCAGCCCCGTAACACAGCACTCGAAGGCCCTCGATGGTTACGGCCCGATCCCGCACGAATCCCGAAAGTATGCGGCTCGATTCCTGAAATGAAGCGAACGAAATATCCGGATTAACCGGGGGAGGCGGCTGCAGGCCCGACGGACCTCCCGGCACGCTGCCCAGGATCAGGAGGGTTATCGCGATGACCTGCGACAACATCTTGAACTTGGCTTTCTTGGAGGCCGAGATCGTGAAGCCCTCAGCAGCGGCGATCGAGCGAAGTCCGGACACGGCGAACTCCCGGCCCAATATGATCACTATCGCCCACGCCGGGGCCAGCCGGTTCTCTACCAGGGTGACCAGCGCCGCCGAGATCAGCAGCTTGTCGGCGATGGGGTCCAGCAGTATTCCGAGGGTTGACACCTGACCCCGCTTTCGCGCAATGTAGCCATCGAGCCAGTCGGTGACCGAAGCCCCTACAAAGAGCGCAAGGCCGAGGAGTTGCTGCGGCACACCTACCCAGTCGCTCGGGAACTTCGTCAACAAGACGACGACCAGAAACGGGACGATGAAGATACGCGAGAGTGTCAGCGCGTTTGGAAGATTCAAGGCAGTTCCTGAATCAAAACTTCTAAAGACTTGTCGACAGCTAAACCGAGACGGTGAAGCGCGGGCCATCCATCTTTGATTAGCTTGTTGACTATATTGCCGCCCCGTAGCAAAGTCAAGCTGAGTCGTTTTTCGAGGATCCAGGATTTAGGATCTAGGATCGGGAGGAACTAAATCCTAAATCCTAGATCCCGCACCCATGGGGATTCCCACAGGCGGACTCTGTGGCTTCCCCGCCCCGCCTTCCGAACTGGCCCAGTGGTCTCATCATTTCGGCTGGCGTACAGAATCGTTTTGTTTATTTGCGCATCTAAGGCGTCTGTTCGGGACCGGCACGGGTTGGATGTTTCTCAGTGCTACCCTGGCCGCAACTCCCGACGGAGCTTTCGACCGAAGGCCGTAGGACGAAGCGGATCACAATCAATATTGAATGACTGACCTCATCGACTCATTGAAAACGAACAGGGCGCGCGCGGTCATGGTCGCAGTGCTGCTCGCGTCCTTCGCGGTGTTGGGCGTCTTCTTATACTTCGCGAGGCTCAACTCACAGATCTCGGATAGTCGCGTAGCCCTGGACCTCGCCAGGAGAGTCGAAGTTGAGTCGAAGGATTTGCGCCCCACGTCTGCCGATGGCTACACAATCTGCTTAAACGCCTCCGGCATACGAGCGGTGGCCACATTCAAGGGCGCTCAGTATCTGGCGACATCCGGGGGCCTTGTCGCCCTGGATGACGGCGGCGGCGTTAAGCGTCGCTACACCACGCTCGACGGATTGCCAGACAACGACCTCACGGCGCTTGCGGCGTTTGGCGGCCGGCTCTTCGTCGGAACCTCGGGGGCCGGGCTGGTGGGCTTCGACGGTAACGGTTTCACGGCTTATCGCTTTACAAAACCACGGGCAGCCCGGGTGATCACGCTTGTAGCGACCGAGAGCGAGTTGCTGATCGGCACGCTGGATGGCGGACTGCTCCAATACGACGGTGAGAACTTCTCACGCGCCGTCAATTCGGCCACAGGAGCCGATTTCAAGAGCGCCACTGCGCTGCTGCCACTTGCGTCTCGTCTCTACATTGGAACTCAGGACCAGGGCTTATACATCCGGCGGGAAGCTCACATCGAACACCTCGGCGTGAGTGACGGTCTCCCTTCGCCTCACGTAACAGGTCTCGCCCCGCTGCCGAACGGATCAATCGCGATAGCGACGGACTTCGGTGTTGTCAGCCTTGACGACGGAGGCCGGATCGAACCGCTTTCGAGCCAGCCGAACGTCACGTCGCTTGCGATCAGTGGCGGAAAGCTCTGGGCAGGACTCTTCGGCGGAGGGCTGATCGAGCTGGTCAAAGATCACCCCGCAAACAATCGAGACTCAAATGAAGGTCCGGCTGCAGGCGGGGTCGCCGGACTGCCCCGAGCTGCAACAACGGTCTACGCCGGCGGCGGAAAGCTCTGGGCGTTGACTCAAAACGGAGCATTCGCTCGAGACGAGAACGGAAGTCGGCCGGCATTTGAGCCGGTCGCCGAAGCCCTGACGGCCGACCGCGTGCTGACCGGCGATCACATCACAAGCCTCGCCTTCGACCGAGCTGGGCGTCTTTGGGTCGCATTTTTTGATCGCGGGATCGATGTCATCTCGCCTGACGGCAGCGACCGCCTCTCACACATCGAAGACGACCGCGTGCGCGAGGTCAACTTCCTGCGCTTCGATCCCCGCGAAGATCGCATGCTCGTAGCAACCTCGCGAGGTCTTGTGATCTTTGACGGCCGGATGAAACAGAGTCTGTTCAATCGAGAGAAGAGCGGCATAGTAGACGACTCTGTCGCGCATGTATCGATTGCCGCAAGCTCGTCGCATGGCGCAAGCGAGACGGCAATAGTGCTGGCGACCGCGGGAGGGCTGAGTGAAATCGCCGGAGGTCGCGCACGCTCCATCACGGCATTTCACGGGCTTGCAAGCAATCATCTTTATACGTCGGCGGCTGCGGGCTCTCGGTTGTTCGCCGGCACCCTGGCTGGGCTGGTGGAGATCGAGGGCCTGAGGGTGGTGCGCACCTACAAGACCTCGAACTCGGGACTGTCGCACGATTGGGTGACCGCGCTGGCCGAAGCCGACGGCACCCTGTATATCGGCACGAACGGCGGAGGAATCGATGCTCTGCTGCCCACTGGCGAGTGGGCGAGTTTCGCGGATGAGGTTGGGCGATTCGAGGTCAATCAGAATGCGATTCGCATAGACGGGGAGCGGGTTTGCGTTGGAACTGCGGACCGCGGACTTTTGATCTATAATACCCGCGCCCGCCGCTGGACTCGCGTAA
>JBGPFL010000122.1:0-9236 GCA_041483295.1 Blastocatellia bacterium
TGCTGCCATCGTAGATTCTTACGCAGCACACCTACTACCAAACTCTCAGCTAACGGAGGGAAAACTATGAAGGTCATCAGACGGACATTGAATCTGGGTATCGCGGCTTTGCTCCTTAGCCTTCCGCTGAGCGCATCAGTCCAGTGGGACAAAAAGCCTCCCACCGAGTGGTCTGAGAAAGAGGTGCAGAAGCTGCTCAACGATTCGGCGTGGGCGCGGACGCAGGTCTTCAGTTCTGCTGTAACGCTCTTCAGGAACACGACTCCTGGCAGTGCCGGGACAGGACGGGGCGTGCCTGATACTTCGGCCAACGCTACCCATATCAGCTTCCACATTCGCTTTCTCTCGGCCAAGCCTGTACGTCAGGCCATCAGTCGCATGATGGAGATGAAGCAGAAACAACCGATAGGCGAGGAATTTGCCGCCCAGCTAAAAACGTTCGCGGCAGGCGAGTTCCTGGAGATTATAGTTATCACGGTTACTTGCGACTCCTCAGAGCCGGGCGCGAATTTTCAACAGGCGAATTCACTGCTCCATTCTCGCGGAACCGCCGACCTGAAGAACAACACGTTCCTTGAAATCAAAGGCGGCCGCCGTCTGTTTCTTAAGGAATTCCAGCCTCCGAAGCAGGATGGGCTGGGCGCACGATTCATCTTCCCCCGTCTTGTGGACGGCAACCCGTTCATCACCCCAGAGAGCGAAGAGATCCACTTTGTTGCGGAACTCGACAGCACCTATCGGCTCGACAGGCGCTACAAGGTAAAAGACATGATGTACGATGGAAAGCTCGAATACTGAGCTTCCAAACGCTAAGGGGATCTGCCCCGCGCGTCACAGCTTCCGCGGTCGCCCGGGTAAGCACATCGATTGTAAACACGCAGGCAGTCTGGATTCGGCGTCCGGGACAATACGAATTCCTGAACGCAAATCCAAAAATTTGGATGAGTTCGCGTGCCTTCGACTACCCCGGCCGTCCGCGTGTCGCCAGCGCTTCAGAGAAACTGAGAGTAAATCCGCAGTGAAGAATATGTTTAGAGGCTCGACTGAGCAAGTCTTCCAACTGTATCCCGAGTTGGCATTACTTTTGCTTGAAAAGCTATCCGGCTTTTTCTGAGCGGAACCACCAGGCCCAGAGACTCCAGTGGGCCGACCGGACAGACGGCGATCTAACACTACAATAGTCCAATGATGGGGGGGTGAGTCTTATCAGAGCACCAAACCCAACTCTTCACGGAAACAGAGATTCACTCGACTTGAGCACAATGCCTGGCTCATTCTTGCGGATGAGTTAAGAAAAGCACAGCAGGGTGCTGCGAGTTCTCGTGGCACGTTCGCCAGTGGTGAAATCAGAAACCAGGAGGCAACAGATGAGAAATACCGCTCGACGAGTTCTCGCATCGCTACTCCTGCCGCTACTGCTAGGGCTGCAGGGGTTCGCTCAAACAGCGACCACGGCCATTATCTCGGGCACCGTGACTGATTCGGCTCAGGCGGTGGTGACCGGCGCGGAGGTCGAACTGTTCGACGCATCTACCAACCAGCGGTGGAAGCAGACCACCAACGACTCCGGCAAGTATATCTTCGCGACGGTTTTGCCCGGCCTCTACAGCATTACCGTTACTAGGCCAGGATTCCGGACGACCGCCTTTAAGTCAGTGAAGGTCGAGGTGGCCAAGGCCTACAGCATCGATGCTACACTCGAAGCAGGCGAAGTAAAGGAGACTGTGGAGGTCACGGCTGCAGCGGGAGTCGAGTTGCAGAAGGCCGATTCCACGGTAGGAAACGTGATCGCGGGAGCGGTCATGCCACGATTTCCGGCTCTGACGCGTCAGGCGAATGAGCTGCTCACGCTGCAGCCGCTCGCAACCCGCGGTGGTGAGGTGGCGGGGGCAAGGGCCGACCAGAGCACCTTCAGTCTGGACGGCATCGACGTAACCAATCAGTCGGTGGGAGGACTGGGAACCTACGTTCAGTTGCCGATAGATGGCATCGAGGAGTTTCGCGTCGGTGTGGCCAATCCTAACGCCGCGTTCGGGCGTGGCGCCGGGGGTCAGGTCTCGGTGATCAGCCGCCGCGGCAACAACGACTTTCACGGCGCGGCGTACTGGTATCACCAAAACGACAACCTCAACGCCGCCACCTGGACCGATAAGCGGTTGGGTCGTAAGCCCGACGGCACTGACCGGGTGCGTAAGCCGGAGTTAAAGGACAACCGCTTCGGTTTCCGGTTTGGCGGCCCGGTCTTGCCCTGGCGTGACAAGGCCTTCTTCTTCCTTAACTATGAAGGACGGCGCTTCCCGCGTAGCACCCCGTTCCTGCGCATTGTGCCCAACGACACTCTGCGTCAGGGCATCCTGCGGTTCCAGGATGCTTCGGGGAGCATCGTCTCGTACAATCTGGCGACCGCGAGTCTTTGTGGTGCCGCCGGGAATCAGCAATGCGATCCGCGCGGACTTGGGCTGAGCCCGACTATATCCGCGCTCTTCGCCAAAATGCCTGTGGGCAATGACCCGACTGCTGGAGACCAATTGAACACCATTGGGCTCCGCGGCAACGTCAGCAACCCGCTCAACAACGACTACTACAACGCCCGGGTGGACTACAATCTCAACAGCAACTGGAGGGTTGACGCGGCCTTCCGTTATTTCGGGGAGTTGAATGTAGGCGCAGGCCTGCTTTCAATCGTCGATGCGAACTTCCAAAGCTTTGAGAAGCTTCCGAATCGGCAGAACATGTTCACGGTGGGGCTGACGGGAACGTTGAGCCCGACGCTGACTGGCGAGTTCAGGTTCGGCTGGGTCAGAACTCGAACCGCCACGGACCGGGTTCGGCCGAATTCATCGGCCGCCATGCTGGCGATTCCGGGGACCGAGTCGGGTATTTCTGACGGACAGTCTCACATCGCGCTGGACCTCGGGGCGTTGGGCGGCGCCCAAAGCCTGTTGTCGGAACCGATCGATGTTGACACACAACTCGCCCGAAAGCAGGCCAACGACAACAAGAACTTCCAGTCCAACGCCGACATGACCTGGGTGAAGTCGAGTCACACCCTGCAGTTCGGCGGCCACATCCGCTACCTGCCGACTCTACATCTCCGCGATGACAAGGTGCTGGGCGCCCTGGGGGCGTTGGTCGCGCAGATCGATTCCGACCTGGGGGCGGTCGCGATTGGCGCTACTAACCGTCCGCCAACCTGCAGTGCGACCCTCACTAGAAACTGCCTCAGCGCCGGCGATGTGCAAAGGTGGAACCGGCTGTTCGCATCGACGCTGGGGATCGTCGATAACGTCAGCGTGCTGGCGGTCCGCGATGGCGATTTGAAACCGCTTCCTTTCGGATCACTATTGGAGGCGGACACCAAGCTTTGGGCCCCGGAATTCTACGCCCAGGATATATGGCGCTTTCGCCCATCGCTGACTTTCACCTTCGGTCTCAACTACGGTTGGCAGACGCCGCCTAAGGAGAGGCTGGGGCGACAGAGCGTTCAGATCGACGGTAAGACTTTGGAGGTACAGACGGCGAAAGGCTATCTTCGAGCTAGGGAGGAAGCGGCGCGGGCCGGCAAGATATACAACCCGCCGATCAGTTTCCAACCTATCAACAATGCCAATCGTGGCGGGGTCTTCGACATCGACTGGAACAACATCGCCCCGCGATTGGCTGCAGCATGGAGCCCCTCCTTCAGCAAAGGAGTTCTGGGGCGGTTGTTCGGAGACCGCAAGACCGTGATCCGCGGGGGGTACGCCCTCATCTTCGATAGGCAGAACACGGTTCAGAGCGTAATCGTCCCTACGCTTGGTGTCGCTTTCGCTCAGACCATCAACGTTAGTGCGCCGCCGTGTAACTTCAGCGGCTCTGGTGGGAGGAACTGCAATGCAACCAGCACAAATCCTGCGCTGAGCGGGTTCCGCGTCGGTGTGGATGGAAGGATCCCGATACCGGCAGTCCCAGCCATATCGGTGCCTGTCTCCCCGTTCTGGGGCCTCAATGCCAGTGGTGGACTAACGTTGTTCCCTGAGGTTCTCTCCTTCCAGGTTGACCCGACCATCGAGGTAGGCGAGAACCATGCCATCGACCTCACCTTGCAACGTGAGCTTCCAGGAAACATGATGCTGGAGGTTGGCTTCGTGGGCCGCTATGCCAGGAAACTCCCGCAAAGCATGAGCTTCGGGCAGGTCCCTTACATGCACGTCGATTCCGCATCCGGCCAAACATTCGCTCAGGCGTTCGATGCGGTAGCAGCCGAGCTACGCCGGGGTGTGCTCCCGGCCAACGTGACAACTCAGCCCTGGTTTGAGAATCAGTCGCCTAGCGGCACGCGGAGTTTGGCGGCTGCCCAGAGTTCGAACTTCATCAACGGGAACCTGAACAACGTGTTCCTGACGATCGACCAGCGGCGAATGTTGGCGCGCCTCGAACCGTTCAACAATTATCTGGCAAGAACTCTCTTCCTGCGCGCCAGCACTGGGCTGTCGAACTACAGCGCCGTGTTTGTGACTATGAACAAGCGTATGTCGCGGGGCTTGCTGTGGACCGCAAACTATACATTCTCGAGATCGCTCGACCAGCTCGGCGCCATTCAGAACGCGGCCAGCGTTATGCCGAACAGCTTCGATCTGAACGCCGAGTATGGCCCCTCGCTTTTCGACATCACTCACCTGTTCAATTCAACGTTTCTGTATGAGCTGCCTTTCGGCCGGAACAGCCATCTGCGCAGCAGGTTTGAGCGGCTCAACAAGGTGATCGGAGGTTGGTATACGTCCGGGATCTTCACCGCCCAGAGCGGTGATCCGCTGGTTGTGACTCAAGGTCCCGGCGTGTGGGGTGGCAGCCTCTTCCTCGGCTTCAATTCCGGTGCGATCCCGACGGTGAATCCGTTGGGACTCAGTAACACGGTGCAGCAGGGTGTGAAAGGTTCAAACAACATAGGGGTCGGGGGCGATCCGGCAACAGGCGGGACGGGACTCAATCTGTTTTCGAACCCGGAGTCGGTATTCAACGGCTTCCGTCGAGTAGACATCAGCAGGGACGGTCGAGCCGGCCGCGCTAACCCGCTTCGCGGACTACCCAGGTGGAACCTCGATATGTCGCTGGGCAAGAAGACCGCGCTTACTGAAGGAGTGAACCTGGTTTTCGCGCTCGACTTCTTCAATGTCTTCAACAAGGTCGACTTCGCCAATCCCGGCCTGTCGTTGACCGACACCCGGAATTTTGGAGTGATCACCACACAGTTCATTCCTCCGAACCGAACCACCGGCAGTCGGTGGATTCAGTTGGGTCTGCGGGTCGAGTTCTAAGTCGAGTCAGATCGACTCTACGATTTGCGGGCTGGGCCGGCCGGCCCAGCCCGCTTTCTCTTTGGTGCGCCATTCACACGGCTCAATTGACAGAGCGGGCGTTGGGGGCAGCGTAGTCTACGCGAGGAGACGTCGGCCCGTAGTTCCTCCGCTCGAGGAAGAGCGTCGCTTCCACGCTCGGGAGACACCGGAAAGAGCCGTGGGCGTCGAGGATTGGTCACGCTGAGTAGCCTCCATTTTCCGATATCACACAACCGTCTTTAGCTCGGGAGGGATCAGCCGCGATTGCCTCGACTGCTCGTCGCTGTGCACAGCCCCGTCCCGCCACCGCCGCCATTTCCAATTTTTCGTAAATGCTTCCAGAATCATGGAAAGATTCCGCTCTCAGGAGTGGTCGTGTTCTTGACTAAGCGCTTACTCAGCTATGACTTGAGTGATAAACCGAATCGCGGTATCGCGATTGCTTATATCAGGGGTGCACATCCTTAGAATCTCTACCATTCTGTTCTGAACTTGGGGAGAGGTCGCTACTCGGGCACGGTGGCGACCTCCAATTTTTTTGGTGCGGCATTCATCGCCGGTTAAGCCGTGCTCCGAGGCCTCGCGAACGGCCGCGATCACAGCGCTACTCGTGGTTCACCAGCCCTCCCTGTCGACGCACCTGCCTTGACTAATCACTGCTCCTCCAGACTATGCTCTCGGTTTTAGATAGATGTCGAACCACTTGAGCACGGTCTCATACCAGAGCTGAGAATTCTGCGGCTTCAAGATCCAGTGACCCTCGTCCGGATAGTAGAGCAGCTTCGACTCAACCCCCTGGCGCTGCAGCGCGGTGAACAGTTGCAGGCCTTCGGTCACGGGCACGCGATAGTCGAGCTCGCCGTTAATCACCAGCGTTGGGGTCTTGAAGTTCTTCACGTACATATGCGGCGACCACTTCGCGTACATCTCCGGATTGGTCCACGGAGTTCCCTTGAACTCCCATTCGGTGAACCAGAGCTCCTCCGTCCCTCCGTACATGCTTGTGGAAATCGCTTCGACCTTGTCGGTGTTGCGCGAGAAGGCGAGTTCCTTCGAATCGGGCGAGAAGGCGTAATCGAGAGGTCCGCCCAAACTGAATGGAGGCGCGTCGTAATCTCCCGGAGTCATATCGCGCGCCGCTCCGCCTGTGCTCGCCACCAGGAAGACATGGCTGCGCTTGCCCTCTTTCCAGCTGTTCCAGTGCCGATAGAGCAGACGGTCGGCGATCTTTGCTCTGACCTTGCTCTGCGCGGCAGCGTCCTCGCGCTTGCTGTTGCACTCGTCATCGCCGCACTCGGGATAGACTTCGGAAGTGAACGCCAGCCACTTGCCATCGGGCGACCAAACCGGACCATCGGCGCCGGTTGAAATATTTGTGATCTTCTTCAGGGGACCTGCCGCTACCTCGGCGATTTCGATGGTCCAGATCTGCGACGCGCCGTCCCGAGCGGAGACGAAAGCAAGACTCTTTCCGTCCGGCGACCACCGAGGTGAGCTCGAAGATTGCTTATCGTTGGTCAGCTGCGTGGGCTCCCCGCCATCAATCGAAACGATATAGATCTGTGAGGTCCGCTTGTTCGCCGCCTTATCGGTGTCGGCGATGGTGTAGGCGACAACGCGGCCGTTGGGTGACAATTGCGGATCCGACACCCGCCGCACTTTGATGAGGTCTTCGATCGTGAAGGGCTTCGGTGAAGGCTGAGTCTGCCTGGCGGCCGCAGATGAGAGGCCAAGCGCAATGATGGCGATCAAACTGATGACACGTTTCATTAGAATCCTCCTGAGAGAGGCGGTTTATGGTTTCTGGTTTCTGGTCTCGGGTTTCTGGTCTCCGGGAAGCCTAGCTGGAGCACAAACCATAAACCATAAACCATAGACCATAGACCATAGACCATAGACCTAACGCGCGATGGAGAAGTCTATGAGGTGACGAGTACGGTCGACCCTGTCGACCGAAATCCTGACCGGATCGCCCAGCCTGAAAACTCGGCCGCCCCGCTCGCCGACCAGTCGATGCCGTCTCTCCTGATACCGGTATGTGTCATCCGTCAGCGTGGAGATGTGCACCAGACCTTCAACGAAGTATTCATCAAGCTCGACGTAAAAACCGTACTCCCTAACTGAAGTGATCAGGCCGCTGAGCTCTTCGCCCAACCGGCCGGCCATGAACTCAGTCTTTCGCCAGTCCATCAGCTCGCGCTCGGCATCGTCCGCCTCACGTTCGCGTTCGCTCGATTGTTCGGCTATCGGAGCGAGCGTCCGGCGAAGATCTGCTTCTCGTTCTTCTTCAAACACCGGCCCCGAAAGTGTCTTCAAGGCTCGCCTGGCTCCGAGGTCCGCAGCGCCCCGCTCGGCGCTTATCTCCCGGCCACGTTCGATGACCTCGTGAAGGATGCGATGCACTATCAGGTCGGGATAGCGACGAATGGGCGAAGTGAAATGCGTATAGCTCTTCATCGCCAACCCAAAGTGGCCCATGTTCTGGGGCGAATATCTCGCCCTTTTCATCGAACGCAGCATCAGGTAGGAGAGCATTCGCTCTTCGGGCCGGCCGCGAATCTCGCGCATCAGGTTCTGAAACCCCCGTTGTGAGATCGGGCCGTGCGCGGAGAACTTGTGCCCGAACGACTCGGCTATTTCGGCGAACTCCTCGACTTTGTCGGCATTCGGTTCCTCGTGAATTCGGTAGAGCGCAGGAACGCGCAAGGACTCGAAGTGTTTAGCGACCGTTTCGTTCGCCAGCAGCATGAACTCTTCGATCAGTCGGTGGGCGATGTTTCGTTCCGATCTGACGATTCCGGCTATACGCCCTTCGTCATTGAAGCGCAGTTCGGCCTCGGGCAGCTCGAAGTCAATGGCGCCTCGCTCCTGGCGGCGTTCGATGAGAGTCAACGTCAGCTGATGCATCGACAAGAGCAGTTCCTTGATATGAGAATAACGCTCGGCTGTCTGGCTGGCTGGATTTGCGATGATCTCGCCGACATCGGTATAGGTCATTCGCTCTCGGCTGTGAATGACCGAAGGCGTAAGGCGATAGTCGACCACTCGGCCCTTGCGATCGATCTCTATAAGCGCAGACATAGTCAGTCGATCGACTCGAGGCTTGAGCGAGCAAATTTCGTTGGATAACCTCTCCGGCAACATCGGTATCGCGCGCTCCGGAAAGTAGACCGAGGTTCCGCGCTCAAGAGCCTCCTCATTCAGGGCGCTTCCTTGGCGAACGTAGTGACTCACGTCGGCTATGTGCACGCCCAACAGGAATCGGCCGTTCGACAGACCCTCCAGCGAAACGGCATCGTCGAAGTCGCGGGCCGTCTCTCCATCTATCGTGACCGCCAGCTGACTGCGCAGGTCCGCACGATGAGCCAACTCGCCTTCGGTGATCCCTTCGGGAATGGCCTCAGCTTCTGCGAGGGCGCGATCCGAGAAGACGTGGCTCAGATGATGTTTACGGATGATGATCTCGATATCGATTCCGGGAGTTTCATCGCGGCCCAGCACTTCAATCACACGTCCCCAGGGAGGTCGCCCGGCAACCGGCCGCCGCGTGATCTCGACATTCACGACATCGCCATCGGTTGCGCCCATGGAATCCCGGGGCGCTATGCTTATCTCGCGAGCGAATTTCTCCTCCAATGGGGAGACAGAGGATTCCTTCCTGGCCTTGATGAACCTGCCGACCACGGTAGGGTTAGCCTGATGGAGGACCGCCTCAATTCGTCCCTCTCGGCCGCGCTCGTCAGCGCCGGTAAGACGCGCTACGACTTTGTCTCCGTGAAGGGCGGACCCGAGTCTCCGCTCGGCGATGTACAGGTCGCCCATGGCTCTTTCGCGCTGGTCGTCGGGCGCGACGAATGCGAAACCCGACCTTGTGCCCCTGAGCGTCCCGATCAATAGACCGGAAGAATGCTTGCGCCA
>JBGPFL010000123.1:0-9235 GCA_041483295.1 Blastocatellia bacterium
CTCCCACACACTCAATGGCAGCCAGTAGTACGTAAGACCGGCCCGCTCGGCGGCAATCCGAATCTCGTCCGAGCGATCGTAAGAAGACCGCAAATCGACAATACTTCGAACCCCAAGCTTAGTCAGCATCTCGACTCCGCCGTGAGCCGGCTCGGATCCTCGAGTGTAGTGTGGGTCGACTCTGCAGAACAGTGGCAGCGAAGTTCTGATCGCTGCGATTCCGTCATCTGGCGATGTAGGCTGCCGCAATGGAGTCGGCGTTGGCTGCCCGGCACCTGATGAGAAGACAGCATTGCCAAGCAAGAACCCGGCAACAACGGTAGCGGCCAGGAAGCCGGCCGCAAGGACTTTCTTTTTGTTCACTGATCCAGACGCATTCCTTCAAATCTGGAGGTCCAACACGCTTGTTGATCTTATCAGGTGCCAGGGTCAGGTGCCAGGGCAGGGGTCGGGGGTCGGGGGTCAGGGGTCGGAGGGTCAGGGGCCAGGGGTCAGGTGCCCTCACACCTGACACCTGTCACCTCACACCTGCGAGCAGAATGACCGAAATCAATCAGTCATTCTGACGCTGTTTGCTTGATCGCTCGAAATTTCGCGTCGCGTCGAAAACGCGATTATCCTGCAAGCAAAGGTCTTAGCTACGGCGACAAAAGAGTGGAACGGAACTCGCGCGGAAAATCCGACTTGTGTTTCGTTTTGCAGGCTCAAAAGATATGCGTAGAGAGCGATAATGACCTACGGCGACACCGACAATGAGACGATTCGGGCAAAGGCGCTGTCCATCTTGATTACCGTGCTTGGCGTGTTGGCCTTCGCGGTTTCTTCGCTGTCGGTCGCTGCGGAGCCATTGGATATTCACTGGGTTCTGCTCAGTCTGGTTACCATCCTGCTGGTGTCGCGCGTCGACATAGGTATTCCGAAGCGAGCAGGCATCATTACAACCTCCGAGACCTTTCTATTTATCTCAATACTCCTATACGGCACTTATCCGTCAGTAGTCCTGGCCGGAGTTGATGCCGCCATATGCAAGCTCCTGGACCGCGGAAAGAACAAACTGGTGTGGTTCAACGTCTGGGTAGTGAGCCTGGCGATCTTTATCTCCGGCAGCGTCGTTACATTTGTCTTCGGCGATGCGAAGTTCTCTACGCGAGATCTGCCCACGCTCCTCCTGGAGGCGGCAATGTTGGCGCTGCTGTACTATCTCCTGAACGCAGGGATATCAGGCGCATTCAGGAGGTTCAGGTCCGAAGTCGTTGTGGCGGCCGCCGACTCGAGGGACTCGTTTCTATGGACCTCGCTTACTCACCTCGGGAGTGCGACCGCTGCCTGTCTGATTGTAAGACTCATCGATCTGATATCGTTCTACTCCTTCATCATTACCGTACCCATCCTTACGATCATCTATTTCACGTACAAGGTGTATGTAGACAAAGTTGAAGCCTCGAACCGCCATGCGGAGCAGATGGCCGACTTGCACCTGAAGACCATCGAGGCGCTGGCCATAGCCATCGACGCAAAAGATGAAGTCACTCACGATCATGTGCATCGTGTTCAGATTTACGCCACGGGTCTGGCAAAGCTGTTCGGGTTGACTGACGGAGAGATAGAGGCGCTGAAAGCGGGAGCGCTCCTGCACGATATCGGCAAACTCGCCGTGCCCGACTACATTCTCAACAAGCCGGGGCCTCTTACCACGGCTGAGTTCGAGAGGATGAAGGTCCACACGGTTGTGGGTGCGGAGATCCTCGAACGGGTCGGCTTCCCTTATCCCGTGGTTCCGGTGGTTAGGCATCACCACGAACGATGGGACGGGCGCGGATATCCCGACGGACTCAAGGGAGATCAAATCCCCATCACTGCGCGGATACTTACAGTCTCCGACAGCTTCGATGCGATGCAGGAAGATCGCCAGTACCGGAAGGCGATGACCAGGGAGGAGGCGATACAGGAGGTCAGGGCCGGCAGCGGAAAAGTCTTTGACCCGACTGTGGTCGGCGCCTTTCTCGATCATCTCGGCGAATTTGAAGCCCAGATACGCAGCCAGAGAGTCGAGGTCCGAATGCTCCCAACGCGTGACGAGGAGGACGGCGAAGGCGGGGAAACCACTGATACAGGATCGAAAGTGTTCGAGCGCATACGTAGCGCGCACCGCGAAGTCATCACACTGTATGACATCGCCCAGACCATCGGAACCAGCCTCGATCTGAGAGATACATTTGCCGTTTTCTCATCAAGGTTGGAAGACATAGTCAACTATACGACCTGCGTGCTCTATCTCCAGCGCCCCGATTCGACGGAGGTCGAGGCCGCGCATGCGAGCGGCCGAAACGCCGAACGATTCAAAGGCCGGCGGATCGCGTCCGGGGCCGGCATAACGGGCTGGGTCGTTGCCAATCGCCACCCGATGCACAACTGCGATCCCCGTCTCGATTTCGATGTTCTCGGAATCGAAATGGTTGAGGAATATCGCAGCGCGTCGGTCGTGCCTTTGATAAGAGATGAAGAGGTACTTGGAGCCCTGGCGCTCTACTCTGACTCGTTGAACTGCTACGATTCGGACCAATTGAGACTGTTGGAGGCGGTGGCGAAGCTCGCATCCGACGCCATTGCCAACGCGGTTCACCACGAGATGACCGAGGTCAGCGCACTTACCGATCTGCTGACGGGGCTTCCCAATGCGCGCGCGCTGAGATATCGCTTCGAGGAGGAATGCGACAGAGCGATACGGCATAAGGATACCTTCGCCGTGGTCATGATGGATCTGGACGGATTCAAATCCGTCAACGACCGCCTCGGCCACCAGGCCGGCGACGATCTCCTCAGGCAAGGGGGCGAGTTGCTGACCCGGCTGATGCGATCCTCCGATCTTGTCAGCCGATACGCCGGCGATGAGTTTGTTGCGATACTTCAAGTCCCTGCCGACGAGGCGTCGGAGTTAGTCAGCCGAATTCAGAGCGCACTGGACAAGCACGAGTACCGCTACAACGGCTCGGTCATCTACGTGGGCATGAGTATGGGGTCCGCGTCGTTCGGAGTTGAAGGAGACTCGTTTGATGAACTGCTGTTGGCCGCCGACCGCGCGATGTATGCTAACAAGCTCAAGCGAAAGTCTCTGCTCTCGGAATCCACCGATCCAAAGGCTTCAAGCCTGGATCAGTACAGACTGATGTAGCTTTAGACCGGCCCTTCGCGCTACCCTCGCTTTACCTTAACAATCGATATCGTTAGATCGTCCTCCGGGCCTCCGATGTCGGCCGAAAAGTCGTTTACCGACGTCGTCACCGCCTGACAGATTTGATGCGCGCGGAGGTCTCCGGCCTGTCGGACAACTCGTTCCAGACGCTCCAAACCGAAGCTTTCATCCCTGCTGTTTCGCGCCTCGGTTACGCCGTCTGTGTAAAGCGCCAGAATGTCGCCCGGAAGAAAGTCGACCACCGATTCTGAATAACGAGAATCGGCGAAGACGCCCAGCGGCAGACCGCTTTGGTCCAGGAGCCTCTTCGTTCCGTCGGCGCGCAACAACAGCGGAGGGTTGTGGCCCGCGTTGATGTACAGCAAGCGCTTGTTCTCAGGATCGATCAAGCCGTAGAAGGTGGTGATGAACCTTTCTCCTTCTGTAGTCTCGTGAACCAGCCGGTTTACCCGAGCCATCACCACTCGCATCGACAACTCGTTCATAATGGTTGCGAGAAGGTAAGCGCGGAAAGTCACCATGATCAGCGCGGCGGCCAGACCCTTACCCGACACATCGGCTACGAGGATGCCCAAACGATCAGAGATCGAGTTTATGAAATCGAAGTAATCGCCCCCCACCTCGCGAACCGGTATGGTCGTTCCGTATATGTCGAATCCCTCGATGAGGGGGAACGAGCGGGGCAGTTGACTCTCGACTACCTGCCGGGCAAGTTCCAGTTCGCTTTCTACCCTTTGCTGGAGCATCACGCGTCGATATAGCAGCGTATGGTCAATGGCAGAGGCGGCGAGCGAAGCAAACATCTTGAGCAATTCGAGGTGATGTTCCTCGTAACCGTTGACCCAATCGGCCTCGAGGTTGATCACACCTATCACCTCGCCGTTTGCCCGAATAATGGGAGCCGCAATCTCCGACCGGGTCTCGGCCCGTGCTTTGAAGTACCGGGCATCACGCTTCACGTCGTTTACCAGCTGCTCGCGTCCATTCTTCATCACCCAGCCTATGATTCCGTTGCCTGATGTCAGGACGTCGCCCTCTAGACCGTGCTCTGGATAACCCCGTGCTTTCAGGTCGTGGATCGCGCCGGTCTTCGGGTCCACTACACAAACTACCGCCGCCGAGTAGTCGATCAACTCCTTGAGCGAATCACAGATCGTATCGAGCACCTCATCCAGATCCAGCGAGTTGCTTACTTTACGAACCGCTTCTATCAGTGTTTCGATTGTCTTTTCGTGTACCGCCATGCTGTCTCTAAGTCCAATGTCTAGACTCAATATGCTAGTGGCTGCCACCTGCAATGGCAAGAAGGAATAACTTGAGCTTCATCGCTGCTGGGGCAATGTACGAGGGCGCGGCTACGCAGAGTGACGTGGTGCGCCGTTAACTATCCTGGTCGCGAAGACCGCAGTTTGGCTAATCGTCAGAAACCCGCGAAAAAGGATCCCTCAAGATGATTTTCGTTTGTCATTGGCCGGTAAAGGATTATAATGAGCACTGGATGAAGCGCTGAGTTCGCGGTGACCTTCGTAGGAGCATGAGAGGAAACCCCGCCATCCGATCCCTTACCAGCCGGGTCGCTCATTCTCCGATAGAAGCCTCACAGAGGAGGACGAAATGAGAATCACGAGGGGAGTTGTTTCAATAATCGCTCTGCTGGTTGTGGCAGCGTCGGCCTTTGCACAGGATAGAAAGGCGCTGACCCCCGACGATGAGAGTCAATATGTGGTTTCGGCGAAGGCCGGGGGCGTTAACATAGTCGAGGGCAACGCGTTCTTCAAGCGAGGAAAGAGTGATTGGGACCTATTGATAGCGGGAGACGAGTTACGTCCTGGGGATTCCGTGAGAACCGAGGCCGATGGCCGGGTCGAGATACTGCTCAGCCCTGGCTCCTTCCTGAGGCTTGCAGAGAACAGCGAGTTCATCTTTTCGAGTACATCCATCTACAACCTGAAGCTGAAGATTGTAAAGGGTTCAGCCATCGTCGAAGCCTCGGCCGTGGATTCCTCCCTGGAGGTAACCGCAGGACAGTCACGGTTCTCGATAGTTCAGAACGGGATCTATCGGTTCAGCGTTGACGCCGACGGCAAATCTCAGGCCCTGGTGCGCAAGGGGAGAATTCTATTTGACGACCGGGTGGTGAAGGATGGCAAGAAGATTGAGATTGCGAGTGGAGCGCCACCGCTGATCGCTGACTTCGACAAGAAAGCGCAGGACAGCTTCGATATCTGGAGCAAGAGCCGCGCGGAGACGATCATCGCCGCCAATCGGAAGCTGTCTGACCGCACGATGAAACGGAGCCTGTCCTCGCGAGTGGCCAGCAACCTTTGGCTTTACGATCCATTCTTTGGGGGCTTCACATTCTTACCGTACGGTTCGGGCTTCAATTCGCCGTACGGCTTTGGCTACCGCAGGTCTAATCCCTACTGCGACTGGCGGAACGGCTATGCGGGGAATTCTGGACATTCCGGGAGTTATGGGAATTCCGGGAATGGTAGCCTCGGCGGCAACTCGGGAGGATCCAGCGGAGGCAACACTTCGGGGGGATCGCGAGGAGGCGGAGCGGTTGGAGGTGGTGGAGGCAGCACCGCGCCGAGCCATCCGACGCCTTCCGGCAACAGTGGAGCTGACAGGCCAACCCGCTCGGGCCCGGAGTCGGGGGGCGGGCGCGGACGTATAAACTAGTTTCCCCCAGCGAATTCATAGAACACCTTCGAGACGCCCTGGCGGGAAGAGCCAGGGCGTTTTACGTTTCGGGTTCCGGGTTCCGGGTTCCGGGTTCCGCGTTTAGAGTTTGGAGTTTGCTAACACTTCAGCTGATCACACCGCACAGCGATCTGCAGCATAGAGACGCGGAACGCGGAACCCGAGACCCGGAACGCCCCCGTTTATGGCGTACATCGTTGACGGCAATAATGTGATGGGGCAGACGCCGGGCTGGCATCGCGACAAGCCTGACGCCCGGAGAAGACTCCTCGAACGAGTGGCTGCCTTTAACCGGGTCAAGAAGACTCGCATCACCGTGGTGTTTGATGGAGCTCCCGATCGAGCTTTTCCCGAGGGATCAGCTTTTCTGGGTGTCAAAGTCCTCTATGCGGAACCGGGTTTGGACGCAGATTCTCGAATCTGTCGACTGGTTGAAGCTTCCAAGGATCGGCAGGGACTGACGGTTGTTACGTCTGACAGGCAGCTCGGATTCCTCGTTCGTTCGAGCGGAGCGGCCGTCCTTCGTTCCGGCGAGTTCAGAAAACTGATGGCTGAAGTAGAATCGCGCGCTTCTTCTGTCGGGGACGGTGAGCGCGCTGAGGTCGAAGATCTGAATGGGTGGTTCAGGTACTTCGGCGCCCTGCCTGACGACGATCAGGATTGACTATCCCGGAGGTGAGAGATGCCTAAGACTGAAGTGGCGGGTAAGCCGCTCGCATATCGCGATGTGAAAGTCGGCGAATTGCTTACGCTCCTGGCGCGCGACTGGCCTGAAAACGAGGCACTGATCTATCCCGACCGCGGGTTGCGCTACGATTTCGCCGAGCTGGAGTGGCTGACTCGGCAGATTGCGAAAGGGCTGCTCAGCCAGGGCGTCTCCCGCAATGACCGTGTGGCATTGTGGGCCCCGAACATTCCGGAATGGGTCGTGCTTCAGTTTGCTCTGGCCAAGATCGGGGCCGTGCTCGTGACGGTGAATACAAACTTGCGCGCCAGCGAGATCGAGTACCTGCTGAGGCAATCGGAGACCAGCACGCTCATAACCGTTCGCGGTTTCCGCGAGGTCGATTATGTCGAAACACTCTTCGAGATCATTCCCGAACTCCGAAGCAGCGAAGAGGGAGCGCTCCGGTCGATAAAGCTCCCATACCTTCGCAATGTCATCTACATAGGCGACGAACACCCCGCGGGCATGATCAGATACGATTCGCTTCTGGCCCGGTCCGGACAGACCAGCGATGAGCAGTTGGACGCTCACGTGAAGATCCAGAGTCTGGACGATGTGATAAACATGCAGTACACCTCGGGGACCACCGGCTTTCCGAAGGGCGTGATGCTGACCCATCGCAACATCGTCAATAACGCTTACTGGCTTGGCGAAGGGATTGCGCTGACGCCGCGGGACCGGGTTTGTGTTCCCGTCCCGTTTTTCCACTGCTTCGGCTGTGTGATTGGAGTTCTGGGCGCTTATACGCATGCAGCCGCGGTTGTTCCGCTCGAGTGGTTCGAGCCGCTTCGAGTCCTCCAGTACATAGAGGGCGAACGATGCACGGCGGTTTACGGAGTGCCGACAATGTTCATCGCCGAACTTGAACAGTTGGACTTCCACTCGTTCAACCTGGCGACACTGAGGACGGGAATAATGGCTGGATCGGTATGCCCGGAGCCGCTCATGCGGCGAGTGATGGAGCGGATGAACCTGACCCAACTCACCATCGCATACGGACTGACCGAGGCTTCGCCTGGTATAACCCTCACGCCTCGCGATGACTCGGTGGAGCTACGCACGCAGACCGTGGGCAAAGTGCTTCCGGAAGTGGAAGTGAAGGTTGTCGACCCGTCCACTGGCGAGCAGTGCACGCCTGGCCACCCGGGAGAGCTCTGCTGCCGGGGCTACAACGTAATGAAGGGCTACTACAAGGATCCGGGCGCCACGGCGGAAGCAATCGACGCCGAGGGATGGCTGCATACGGGCGATCAGGCCGCTATGGATCAGGCAGGCTACGTGAGGATAACCGGACGAATAAAGGAGCTGATAATTCGGGGCGGAGAGAACATTGCTCCGAAAGAGATCGAGGATCTCCTGCGCCAGCACGAAAAGGTGGTCGACGTATACGTCTACGGCATACCCGATGAAAAGTACGGCGAAGAAGTGGCTGCGGCCGTCAGGTTGAAACCGGGTGAGACGGCCACAGCCGAAGAAATTCGTCAGTTCTGCGACGGTCGAATCGCAAAGTTCAAGGTTCCGAGACAGTTTCGATTCGTTGAGTCATTTCCGATGACAGCCTCTGGCAAAGTTCAGAAGTTCAAACTACGGGAGATGCATATCAGAATGATGACTGAATGACGCATCAAGGATCTCATCACTCATCCTTTGAACATTCCTTCTCAGTGCTTAATCCGTTCCCAGTAAGCCTGAAGCTCGAACCTGGGGCTGGTCTGTGAAGTATGGCAACCGGAACACAGTTCCTTCATGTTTGCGACGCGGCCGTAGCCTTTCGCAGGCTTGGCCACATGCTCGGCGCCCGGGCCGTGACACTGCTCGCACTGAACGTTGGTTAGTTTCGGGATCTCACCCTGACCCAGTGAACCGCTCCTCTGAAGGCCGCTGGCGTGACAGGCCAGGCAGCTAGCATCAGACTCAGTCTGCTTTAGAGCCAGGATGTCGCTTGCGCGAGCGTGCCGGCTGTTGGCCCATTTGAAGTATTGTGCGGCATGGCACTGGGCGCAGGCAGTCGAAGACACACCTACTCCGTTGCCTCCTCCGCTGCGAGACGACCACTCGGCCAGTGCGGCCTGATTGTCCTTGAAGGCCTTCAGATTCGCGGCGGTCACATCGGCGGCGACCTTCATAGCGTCCTGATCGTCGCCAACTCCGGCGTCGAGTGATATGAATCGCTCCCTGGTAGAAAACCTTCCCTGGTCGTTGCGGTAGAACCGAATCTCTCCGAGGAACCTCGTCTCGAAAGGAGTGAATGCAACCAGGGTCTCGCCGAATCTCATTGGTGGGGTAAACATATCGCCCGTTCCCGCGATGACAACGTCGATCGAGGGCACCTCGCGAGCAATGCGAATCACTTCGTCCACACGTCCGTATGCGAGCACGATGACAAGGTCCGCGCGGCGCCTCGCTTCGGGTACGACTCGTTTGGCAGCCTCGACCGGGTCGGTGACTTTGAGGCCCGTCAGGGGCTGGTTGTTGAGTTCAGCGAGACCAACAAAGGCTACACGAATGGGTTTCAGACGTGCGGCGCCTTTGGGAGCGACGGGAATCTCGCGCACCAGGAAAGGCTGTGGTGCGAGGGCCCTGGGAGAATCAGCAATCGTGTTAGCCGATAC
>JBGPFL010000124.1:0-9222 GCA_041483295.1 Blastocatellia bacterium
GGATCGGGTTGTGCCGAGCGCATCTCTGTGGTTACTTAGTTGGGTTATGGAGCATCAGCGAATGAGGGAAGTCATCGCCCGCGCTCAGGCGAGCAGCGAGCCGGCGATTGAGTTCCTCGAGCGATCCCGGATCAATGGTTCCCGAGTTGGAGTGTTCGCCTCCTCCTTCAATCCTTTGACCAACGCTCACCTCGAGTTAATGCGGCGGGCCATTCGAGCGTACGAGTTGGACGAGGTTCTGGCTCTGGCGGGTGTGGCCAATGCTGACAAGAGTAGTTACGAATGCTCGCTCGAGGATCGCCTGGCCATGCTGTTGTTGGCGTTCAACGATGCGCCGGCCATGTCGATCGGCGTCTCCTCGCACGCTTACTTTGTGGATGTTGTGGAGGCGCTCGAGCATCCGTACCCAAAACAGACGGAGTTTTATTTCGTTCTCGGCTTCGATACGTTCGAGCGCGTCCTGGACCTGGAAGGCCGATACATACCCAGATACCATCGCAGCTACCGAGATCGAAACGAGGCGTTGAGATTCTTGTTGGAGCGCGGCCGGCTGATCGTCGCCGGTCGAGCAGGAGCGGCCGATCCGGAGGTCGTGGCGCTGATGAAGAATGAGCCTCGTGAGATAGCCGAGCGTGTTCTGTATCTCGATATTCCCAGCGATATCGCCAAGCGTTCGGCCACCGAAGTTCGGCAACTTATTCGCTCCGGACAGTCGATTGCGGGGCTTGTGCCGCCGGAGGTGGAGACTTACATCGCTCGGGGAGGTATCTACAAGAAGTAGTGCGACCGGAGAACCGCAAAGGAGATTATGTTAAAGGCAGAGATCGTGGCGATCGGATCGGAGCTGTTGACGCCTCACAGAACGGATACTAATTCGCTGTGGCTGACGGAACGGTTGAACTCCGTGGGTATCGCCGTACAGATCAAGACCATCGTCGGCGACGACGAGCCGCGGCTGGAAGAGGCTATACGCGACGCGCTCTCCAGATCGGATGTCGTCGTTCTTACCGGCGGGCTTGGGCCGACTGAAGATGATGTAACTCGCAAGGTCTTCTCGCGGGTTACCGGGCGTCAACTAACTCTGGACTACGATGTGCTCGAACAGATTCGTGCGCGGATTACGCGCCGCGGATACCAGATGACGCCCAACAACGAGCGCCAGGCGCTGATCCCGCGCGGGGCCTCGGTGCTGCCCAATCCGAACGGCACTGCGCCGGGAATCAAAGCAGACGAGAACGGCAAGCTCGTTGTCCTGCTGCCGGGACCTCCCCGCGAGAACCAGCCGATGTTCGATAACTACGTAATGCCGGACCTGGAAAAGATGTCGCGCGGCGTACGCATCGCGAAGCGCGTGCTGAAGGTCACCGGGATTGGGGAGTCTCAGCTTGACGACATCATAGCGCCTATCTATGGCCAATACACAAATCCGACGACGACAATCCTGTTCACAGACTCGGAGATCGAGATTCATCTGACAGCGACTGCCGAATCCGTATCCCGCGCCGGCGCGCTTGTGGATGAGTTGACGGAGAAGCTCGAGGAGAGGCTGGGGATAATTCTCTACTCGACGACAGGGGAGTCGCTTGAATCAGTGGTCGGTCAGCGGCTCAGGCTAGAGCGGTGCACGATTGCCACAGCCGAAAGCTGCACCGGGGGACTGTTGGCGCAGCGTATCACGGAGGTCTCAGGATCGAGCGATTACTTTGTCGGAGGTGTTGTCAGTTATACAAACGAGGCAAAGATCCAGTGGCTCGGGGTGCCTCGCGAAGCGATAGAGCGGCTGGGCCCTGTGAGTGGTGAGGTTGCTCAAGCAATGGCAAGGGGAGTGCGGGAGATGGCGGGTGCCAGCATCGGAGTAAGCGTTACCGGCATCGCCGGCCCTGGAGGAGGATCGGATGCGGTGCCGGTCGGCACCGTATACATTGGACTGGCGAACGAAACAGGCGCTACGAGTAAGCGGGTTATCTTACCTGGCGACCGCCATCTGGTACGCTGGCGCGCCTCAACCAGCGCTCTCGAATTAGTCAGGCGCAGCTATCTGGTATGAGAGGTTTCAATTGCTAGTGCCGCCTAGCAGGCCCTCTTCGTCTCGATAGCTTTATGAGGAAGCTTGAGCGCCTGGTCGATTTCGCATCTGTCGCTAGAGCAGCGACTCCGTGACTATACACGCAATTCCGGCAGAGTCAATTACCCTTGTGGGTAGGGATCGTGATGCCGGTTGCAACGCACGCCCGCCCATGGAGGTCTCATCGGCCGACGGCTGCCAGGTATCTAACAAGAGCCTCCTGGAAGCGTTCAGCGTCTCCGGGCGCGGCGGTGAAGTCCATGGACTTGCCCTGGATTAGGAGGGTGAACTTGTCCTTACTTACGATCACGCTCGTCCAGGAAAGATTCGCAGCGAACGCATCCTTCCCGTCATAGCGCACTCCTTTGGCATTGACGGACAGGGTGCCGCTGCACGAACCTCGAAACTTTCCGTGAAGGTGTTTCACCTGAATGGTGAGCGCCGTGGGCTCTGCGGCTTTCTCTCGCTGCTTCCTTTCGATCCTATCTATCTTGTCCTGGAGCATCGCAGGCGAAAACCGTGTGCTTCCTCCCAGTTGGAGGGCCTGCTTGTACTGGGCTAAGGCGGTGGCTATATCGTTTCTTGCCATCGCTATCTCCCCGAGGAAGGCAATAGCCGATCGGTACGCGTCCCCAGAGCCTTCGGGGACCCGCCGATATTGCGAGGCAGCCTCGCCGAGATGGCCCGTCTTGTAATAGCAACCAGCGAGAGCGGATATTACGTCCGCCGTACCCTGGCCGTTGTTGATGGCGAATTCGAGATCTGGAATCGCTGCAGTGCAATCTTCCCTGTTAGCCAGGTCGAGTCCATGCCTTCGGCGAGTCGCCGGATCGCTTGCCGCTTTAACCTCCTCGGCCTTACGGCTCATCCATTCGCGAAGACGCGTCCGCATCTCTTTGTCTTCGGGGAAGAGTTGAGTCGCGCGTTCCAATTGCTTGATCGCCGTGTCGGTCTCTTCACGGTGGTAAGATCGGTCACTCTGATCCGTGAGCCTCTCCTTCACGTTGTCGCGAATTGCGCGAGCCTGCACATTCTGGCGGTCGCGAGCAAGCGCCTGCTTCGAGTAATAGTACGCGCTTGACTGCTCTGGATCGGCAACCCGACCTGCGTCGAACGCTTCTTGGGCCTTGGCTACAAGGTCGCGGACCTCGCCCCGGCGCGCGGACAACTGGGTTTCCAATTTGGCGGCCGCTGAGCGCGTTTCTTCGTCAAGAGGATAGAACTCGCCAAGAACCTGATATATCTCTTGAGCGCGTCCCAGGTCCCCGCGCGACGCAGCACCCTGCGCGCTCTGGTGCATGGTCTTCCTGATGCGCTCTCGCATGTCTGCGGCGAACTGATTATTCTGATCGAGCGACAGGATCGATTCGACGTAAGCTAGGGCGCTCGACTCGAATGGTATGGCGTAGTGGCCTAGAGCGAAGGCATCGTTTGCGCCCTGCTGAAATTCTCTTATCTGTTCTTCAGGGGAGAACCCGGCGGCGTCCGCTGGGGGGATTGGTTTGAGCCAGTACTCGAACACCTTCGACTCAGCAACCGGGACCTGCTCCACTCGTGTCTCGAACCCCTCCTTGGTGATGGTAAGTGTGTAGTTACCGATCGGGACCTTTTCGAGCTTCACCGGAGAGTGCCCGTACTCTTTCGAACCGAGCTTTATGTCGGCGCCTGACGGAACTGTGAGGATGACCAGTTGATCTACGGTAGAAGGCTTCTTGGTAATCAAATAGACGCCGGCTATCGTGAGAAGGGCTACTATAATTGCAAAACCGGCTGCGGTTGCCCATCGCCGACTGTTCGGTTTTTGATGGATGCCCCCCGGCTGACTCTGAATTGGGGTATAGCCTGGAGACACCTCCAGCACAGACGTCTCGAGTTGGGAGGGAACTTCAGGAGTAGTAGGGCTCAGATCAGGGGCGCTGCTCTCGAACTCCGTGTTAGTCTGGTTCACTTCGCCTTCGGCTGTTCTCTCAGCCTCGGCGGCTGCAGCGTGACGTTCTCCTGAGTTCATAGTCGCTCCCCAATACGCGGGACGGGACGCGGCGTCCTCGATCTCATCTAACTCGTCGGGCAAGCTTCGTGAGCAGCCGGCAATTCGAAGAGCCTACATGCTAAGTGATCCACCACCCGGCGCGCAACCGATCCTGCGTTCTTCATGTGCAGGTCGCGCGTTATGTGGCCGGCTACATAAAGCCCGGGAGCGGTGGTCTCGTAGGTCTGCGCGTCATAGACCGGGCGCCCATCAGCAGCTATCTCCGCACCGGCTTCTTCCAACAGCCGCGTGTCCGGATCGGCGCCTATCAGCGCGAACACTTGATCGCACTCGACCTCGAGCCTTTGTTCGGCAGCCCCAACGCGCAAAACCGCCGAAGCCCGGCGAATCTCGGCGACGCTCGAGGCCGCGACGATTCTGATACGCCCCTGGGATGCCGCGCGCTCCAGTGGCTCGAGGACCCACGGCTTTATCTTGGAGATTCCAGCAGTCGGCGTTGATGCGCCGGCCACATCACTCGAACCAAGAGAGCGTTGGCGGAACGAAAGAACCACCTTCGAGCCGACCTCCGCAAGCGCGAGGGCGGCTTCGGCAGCAGAGTTTCCTCCCCCGACAACAAGCACCTGCCGCATCGCGTAAGGCTGCGCCTCGACAAATTGGTAAGAGACGCGAAGGGGATCTTCTCCAGGAACGTCGAGCTTGCGGGGCCTGCCGAAGCCGCCAATGGCCACAAGCACGGTTCTGCTTGAATATCGATCCGCCGTCGTGTCTATTAGAAACCCCTGGTCTGTCTTCGACACTCTCTCCACGCCCTCACCAGTGCGAATATTGATCTCCTCACGTTCAGCTATGGAGATATAGTGCTCCAGGAGATCCTCACGAGTGGGCCTCGTGCCCGGGCGAAGCGCCCTCTGCTCGAGTTCTACCTCGTCAGAAGTTGAGAACAGCAGTCTGGCGAGTGGATAAGCCTCAATCGTGTTTGCTATCGAACCTCGCTCCAGTACGAGGTAGCTCAGCCCGCGCCGTTTTGCTGCCAGTGCTGCCGCAAGTCCTGCAGGCCCTCCGCCCACGATTATCAGGTCGTACATCGTGTTCTCGCTTATTCTCGACTCCGCGAGAAAGGATACAGCATCAGATTGCGAGCTCTCAACAGAGAGCAGCGGCTGGCTTCAAAGGTCGGAGGGACTCTGGAATTCTGAACAACTCAGAGACACGCGTGGCAACCGTCCCAGTCTCAGCGTCGTACCACTCAAAATGGTTTTGGCTCCAGTGCCCGGGGTTAGACGGTCACTGTAATGACTCATTGAACTTGTATCCGACTCCCCAGACAGTAAGAATATATTTTGGCTTCCTTGGGTTGGCCTCCAGTTTCGTCCTCAACCGGTTTACATGGGGATCTATGTTGCGCTTGTAGCCCTCGTAGTCCGTATCCCAAATAACGCTGAGGAGGTCCTGTCTCGAGTAGACATAGCCAGGTGCGGACGCAAGAACTTTCAGTATGTTGAATTCCAGCGGAGTGAGTATCACGTCCTTGTCGCCAACTGAAACTGTGTGGCCCTCCAGATCCATTTCAAGCTCTCCGCGTTTTATCGTCTTCCGCTCGACTTCCTGCTTCTGCCCCGCAGCCCTTCTGATCAGCGCCTGAATTCTGAGCTCCAGCTCCACCGGGCTGAAGGGCTTGCCTATGTAATCATCCGCCCCGGCCGAGAAGCCCGTGACTTTGTCCTCCAGGGTCTGCTTCTCGGTGAGCATAATAATAGGAGTCTTGACTTCCCCGTCACGGAGCAATTGACATAGCCTGAATCCGTCGATCCCCGGCATCACGACGTCCAGCAAGATGACGCTCACTGGTGAGGATAGCGCCTTTTCGAGCCCCTGAATTCCGTCGATTGCTTCGACGACGTCATACCCTTTGCTGGTTAGATAATCCGACACCATTCTGCGGATTGCTCTGTTGTCGTCTACTATGATCACTCGGTGACTGGACATAAAGAAGCAAAAGCCAGGCAAGAGCTGCAGGCATCTATGATTTCATCTTCCAGTCGCACAAGATCCTACAACAGCCGCATCGGCATGACTACATACCTGAAATCGTAAGGCTCGCTGACAGGCGGCCGGAGCAACGCGGGACTCTGCTCGTCCTTGAACTCGAAAACGACTTCCTCGGTGCCGACAACGCCAAAGAATTCGAGAAGGTATTGCGCGTTGAATCCTACATTCACGCCATCGCCTTCGTAGTCCACGGCGATAAGTTCCTTCGCCTCTCCCACGTCAGTGCTTTGTGACGTAATGTTCAGCCTGCCGCTGGCCAAATCGAATTTTACTCCATGACTCCGCTCATCTGCCATAAGCGCAGCCCTTCTTATGGCTTGTGTGATCCTGTCCGAGTTGATTGGAACAAGTTTGTCGTTGTTCTTGGGCATCACCAGATCGTAGTTTGGAAACTGGCCCGCCAGCATCCGCGAGGTCAGTTGTCTCGGCCCAATCCTGAAGAACAAATGGTTGTCGTCCTTGGAAAACTCCAGGACTTCATCCGAGCCCGCGGTCAGCCTCATCAGTTCGGTCAAAGCCTTCTTCGGTACGATTACTCTCACTTGCTCGACGCCGGCCTGAGACTCCAGGTTCTCCGGCCTTGTTGTGACCGACGCCAGCCTGTGACCATCCGTCGCTACCATCTGGAGCCTGCCGTCCGACAATAAGAGCAGCGATCCGTTGAGAGCATAACGAGACTCTTCCTGGGTTATGGCATATATCGTCCGAACGATTAAATTGTGCAGAACAGTCGCCTGGATTTCCAGTCCGCCCCCGCTGAACTGAGGCGTGGAAGGAAAGTGTTCTTTGGCTTGCCCGACTATTCTGAACTCCGACGACCCGCAGGTTACTTTCGTCCAGTCATTCTCCTCCTTTGAGAAGTGGATGTCGGAGTCAGGGAGGTTACGAACGATATCGAAGAGTTTCTTTGCTTGCAGAACTACCGCACCCGGACGTGTCACGTCAGCAGCGCATTCGGTTTGGAGCGACACGTCGAGGTCGGTTGCAACGAGTGTTATGAGTGATTGGCCCGCGGTTTCCAGAAGGACATTCGAGAGAATCGGTATTGTATTCTTCTTTTCTACTACGCCCTGCAGGAGGTTCAGTTCCTTCAGGAGGGTGACCTTGCTAGTGCTAAACTGCATTCTACACCTCTCGAGTTTTTGCTCTCGCGTACTACTGCTAAATACAAATCAACAAGTAAAGATTTATATAGTAGCAGTACTAGTGCCTGTGGAAAAGCAACTCCTTCGGGTTAAACCATTGAAACTCCATTCTTAACTCGCCTCAGCAGCCTGTGGAGAAAACTGTGAGAAAGTCTGAAACCATCATTGGCCTGTTGATAATTCCGGTCCGGTCACGGAGTTTTCAACGAATTCCTCAGGTTTTCCACAGGCCCTCATGTGGAAAACCATAGGAAGTTCATTTCAGCTCTTCAATTAGGCTGTTGATAAGTCTGTGGAAAACCGCGTCTCTGTGGTATAGCTCAGTTATCTTATTTATGCTGTGCAAGACTGTCGTATGGTGCTTTCCGCCGAACTCGCGTCCGATCTCTGGAAGGCTGGCCTTCGTTAGCATCTTGCAAAGGTACATGGCCACCTGTCGGGGGACGGCGATAATCCTCGAATTATTCTTAGACTTCAGATCGGCAATTTTCAGAGAGTAATGACTGGCGACGGTCCTTTGAATGAGGTCAATCGAGATCACATCGATGTCCTCCTCAATGATGTTCTTGAGCACCTCTTGAGCGAGGTCGATGCCAATTGGAAGTCCCTTCAATGACGCGTAGGCCACCAGTCGAACGAGAGAACCCTCCAGCTCCCTTATGTTGGATTTTATCTTGCTGGCAATGAAGAGAGCGACGTTGTCTGGGAGGTCTATCTTTTCGATTTCAGCCTTCCGCTTTAGAATGGCCACTTTTGTCTCGAGGTCCGGAGGTTGGATATCAGCGATCAGTCCCCACTCGAATCTCGAATGGAGACGCTCTTCGAGGGTGGGAATCTCGCGGGGTGTGCAGTCGCTCGAGATGACTATCTGTTTCTGTGCGTCGTAAAGCGCGTTGAAAGTGTGGAAGAACTCCTCCTGTGTTCGCTCCTTGCCGGCCAGGAATTGAATGTCATCCATCAACAGTACGTCTATGTTTCGATACTTTTCCCTGAAGTTAAGGGTCTTGTCGTACCTAATAGCATTTATCAGTTCGTTCATGAACTTCTCAGAAGAGATGTAGGTCAGGCAGAGGCTATTGTTTCTGGTCTTAACGGCGTGCCCGATAGCGTGCATGAGGTGGGTCTTTCCCAATCCCACGCCGCCGTAGATGTATAAGGGATTATAGGTCTTTGACGGCATATCGACCACGGCCAGCGCAGCGGCGTGCGCAAACTGGTTACAGGAGCCGACAACGAATGTATCGAAGGTGTACTTGGTGTTGAGCCGGAGTTCAGAAGCCTCGTTCTCCATCAACCGAGCCAGGCCCTGATTGCCCAGAGGGCTCTTAAGTGGGATCGTCCTCCTCGACTGCCGCTGACGCCCATCGTGGTGCTTGTTACTCTCTGGTGGTAATCCAGTGTGCTGCTTTTCTTCGACTAGAAAGCTCACTTTGCAGCCATCGAGGTTCAGCTCGTGGAGCGATTCTTCGAGAACATCGAAGTAGTTACTCGTGATCCAGTCCCGAAACATCTCGCTGGGTACCTGGAGATAGATGATGGAGTCGTCTCTGGTCGCAACTGAGATCGGTCTGAACCAGGTATTGAAGCTCTGGTGATTCACCCTCTTTGAGACGGCAAACAATATCGATGATAACAAGTCGACTTGGATTTGTGCTGATGTCAAGATGCCCAACCTTTTAGATTCGAAAAAAGCGTTAGATTCGAAAAAAGCGGACTCAACAAGCCGGGTTGCAGCCTGCGCTGGGCGCTCCAGACTGGCGGCCGCCAGGAGTCAAGCGGCCGTGGCCCGGCCACTCCAAGCCCGAAGATTTCCAGAATGCTCAAAGTGAACTTGTGCGCAGGCACAGGCGCCTAAAGGAACTGCGACGACCTCACAACTAAGAACTTATCGCTGAAATGACTCTTGCATTGAAGCGTCGGAACATTAGCACAGATGCGAGCAGGTTTCAATAGGAAGATTTGTGGAGCAC
>JBGPFL010000125.1:0-9092 GCA_041483295.1 Blastocatellia bacterium
ATCGAGGATCGCGCGCTTCTCGGAAGTCAGCGTCCGGGGATCGGCGGAGACGATCATCAATCCGATGAGCTGGCCTTCACGCTTGAGGCCGTAGGCTGAGGCGGCGCCGATGTGGGCCAGGTCCTCATCATGCTCGATTACGTCGGTTTGCCACTCGATCAGCTTTTGGGCAAGGCGCCCCTCCGCCCCCTCGAGAGATGAGCCGAGAGCGACTATGTGCACGTCCGTCAGCTCCAGCCCTTGTCTGATTGTCTGCTCGGTGTAGCGCAGAAGGGCGTCGAGATCGCCGAAGCCCGCCGCCCCGGTCGTCACCTGCCTGACGACATCGCGATAGATTCCGACCTCGCGAGCGAACAGGCGCTTGACGCCACTCTCGATGACTCGCACAGCCGGCCCCGCAAGCGCGACCATTCCCAGCAGCAGTATCGCCTCCATTACGCGGGGCCTGACTCCGAAAGCGTCCACCAAAAAGCGGTCAACAAGCCTGACCACGTAGGTGTAGACGACGAAGAAGACTATCGCAAAGCCCGCGTAGACCAGGCTGCCTTTGATGAGGACCTCTACCAACTTGTAGCGATAGACGTGATAGGCAACGGTGAACGTCGGAATGAGCGACAGCAACACGTAGAATACATAAGCATAATCGTCGGGACCTGAGCGACGGATGACGACGACGATGAACTCCGACGCGCCGATGATGAACAGGAGCACAGAAAGCCGTCCGAAGAAAATGCGCTCGCGCTCGGCCCCTTTTCCGAAGCGGTTCCTCATCGCCCAGTCAATCGAAGCCGACGCCCAGAGCGCGAAGAGAAACCAGATTGAGTACGGAACCAGGAGCGGGCGCAGGTCTAGAAGAAAGGGTCGGTAGTCTCCGGTCCAGATGCGGTAGACGGCGTAGGGCAAAGCAAGTAGTGGAGCGTAGAGCGCGATGCCCGCCAGCTTGATGTGACGGGGCTTGAGCAGTCGGTAATCATCGATCGAGCTCCAGAACGCGATATGTGAGTGCAGCAGGGCAGCCGGGAGCGCCGATATCCCGGTCATCGTGATCGTGTCCCAGATTCTCAGCCCTACAGTCAGCCTGTTGCCGGACAGCAACAGCACGTGCAACGTGGTGAGGAGATTCCCCAGAAACCACACGCCGAGACACAGGCCAAGAGCCAGGAAGGTGCGCTCCGGTTGAGTCAGGCGTTGGCGAGACCCAAGCCGTCTATTCCAGATGAGCCACGCAATGTAGAGGTGTAGCGCCGCACCGGTAGCGAAGCCGACCAGTTTGAGGATCTCGAGAAGCGACATATAGAACTGTGGATAGTTTATAGCAAGGAGTGAGAGGAAGGTCTAACGGCGCGGAACCAACTGTATGGCGAAGGTCGACGGATGTCAAAGAGTTTCAACGGGGAGGAAGGCGATGCTGCCGTGAGCGAGCGAGGAGACGCGCGCGCCTGCCAGCTCAGCGATCATAGCTGTGCCTCAGGATGGCAGAGCCGGGCGAGGAGCCGGACAGCACTAGAATTGAAAAAAGAGTCTAAGAACCCCTTTCCGCCCAAAGGCGTTATAAGCCTGGGCGGCGCTACGGAGCAGAAATTACCTACCTATCCCACCGATGCATTCATCCGTGCCGGAAAATACTCTGCCAATTATTATGTCGATGGAATTGAGCAATTCATCTTAATATCGGGGCCATATGGATCGGGTAAGACGCACCTGGTCCACTATTCTATGGCATGCGCCCGGGAAAAGGCTGCAACTGAAGATAACAGTCCCCGCTTCCATCAGATTTATGCCAAGGCAGGCAGTTCAAGCTTCGTCACGCTTTATCGAGAGTTAGTCCAGAAGATTGATTACACTTTACTGAGAGAGATCAACGCTCGCTTCCTCGGCCTCATTGCTCGGCAAGAGCTCGAGAAAAACGAGCAAACAACGAGGGACCCACTGCTTGAGCTGTTGCCGGAAGACAAGAGAACACAGTTGCAGGCAGACTACGAGCAAAACAAACAGGAGGCCATTTCGCGTTTTAAGAGCAACCCGGAGATCGTCTTCAAGTATCTCGATAGCCTTATCCTTCAATCCGAAGCCATACTCGACAGACGCGCTTCTGAGCTCAGAGCGATAGCGGGTACGATCGCCCAATCGCTTGGGCCCGGATTCATTTTCAGTGCTTTAGATTCCAAAAAGATCTCCACCCACATATCCAACTCAAAATATGGGAAGGTGCTGGCCCATTGCATTTTTGAAGGCGCTGACAAAAACGCATTCGTTGACATAGAAAGCAAACAGACTGCGGCACACCCGTTTGTGAAATTTGCGTTAGCATACAGGTCGATAATAAATAAGGGGACGATGACGGAGCTTGCCAAGCGGCTTCAGGATAGAGGCCAGTTCTGGGATAACGATTTCGACGAGCCTCAAAGGGTAAAGTTATCACAGGACGAATTGCGCCAGCTTGTTAGCCTTCTTTCTCCGCATCAGGAATGTGGGCTTGCGTCGTTTTACGACCTTCCTCTCGCGAGCAATTATCTTCGGATGTATAGGTTCTTTGCTGAGATTGAATGGCGAGTTGATCGCGGCGACGTATTGCTCGTTCCAAACTTTCCTCAAAGCGCCTAATGCCCACTTGAAAGGAGGCGCCTAACTCCATCAACCTCGCAGCGGGCGATGGCGAGAATATGAGAGATGGGCTTTGGTTGCCGAGGATTGGCGCGCAACGAACAAAGACAGGGCCGGAAAACGTCTACTTAGCTGTTGAAGCGTTGAGCGTCCATGCTAGCGTAAGCCGCAACTGCTAGGTCGGCGACCGAAGTCTTGCGGAGAAGCTCGACTACTTCAGCAAGGCGACCGGCCGGGATGGCACAGGTCATCTCACTGTTGGCCATGCCGGTTCGTACGCGGCTCAGCATGCAGCCCACGCTCACCGCAATTGCATTCTGCTCCTTGGCCATCGGGATGATGTGACACTGCGGCTTGCCTTCGAAGCCAAGCCCGGGCACCGCATCTGACAAGATCATGGCTTGCTTGCCGTTGATGCGAAGAAGCACGACGTCGGGATCCACTTGAGTCTCGGCCAGAGGGCCGTAGGTAATGAAACTCGAGCGGTGTTTGACAACGGGAATCTGCGGCACCACATCGAGCGTGACCCAGCCGGCTTCGAGCAGAGCCGCGACGTCGGAGTTGCCCGCGACCTCTTCGAGCGTCTTTAGCCCATGAGTCAGACTGCCGACGCTGCAGTTGCCATGATCTTCAGGCTGAGTGGTAAAGGTTCGGGTGGCCGCTTCCATCCAGAAGACGCAGCCTGCGGGCACCTTGCCCGTGCGTCCGTCCCGCGTAGCCTCGGGGACTGTTGCGTCGAATTCCGGCACGCCGGTCGGCGCGGCATCCGAGAACGTAATTGCCAGAGGCTTGCTTTGAAGCTTCAAAAAAGAGTCGAGATCCAATGCGAGTTCTTTCCAGTCTGTCATCAAACGGTCTGTTCCTTTCGCTGAAGATGTTTTCAAACAAACAATAGCGATCACCCCTACGCGCCATCACCACCCAACGGCGTATCGCCCGCGCCTTGGGTCGGCTCCTCCCTCGATCACGCCGTTGTCGCTTCGGAACCTCACTGCGACCGGCGCAGATGGGTTACCGAAGGCCGCTTGCATCTCGACCTTGTGTCCTCGCGCGCGAAGTTCATCGATCACGTCTTTGACTATGCGATCTTCGAGGTTGAGCACGCCTGGGTTGAAGCGGTGATCGTCAAACGAGCTGACCAGGTGCAGCGTTTGAAATCGCGGCGCCTCAATCGCTTCCTGCACGTTCATTCCGAACTCGATTATGTTTAGCAAGACCTGAACCAGCGACTGGTCCTGATTGTCGCCGCCCGGCGTCGACAGCACCAGGAAGGGCTTGCCGTCTTTGAGCACAAGCGTGGGCGTAAGAGTTACCCGAGGCCGCTTGCCTGGTTCGAGCATATTTGGGTGCCCGGCTTCCAGCAGAAACGATTGAAGCCGCTGCCCCATCAGAACCCCGGTGTCGCCGGCAACCACAGCCGGCAACCAGGCGCCCGATGGAGTCGCCGAAAACATGTTGCCGTCCTTGTCTATCACATTCACGCAGGTAGTGTCGTTGGCGCGCTCGGCTTCGGGCACGCGCGACGTCCCGGTGAACCCGGGCTGCGGAGTGAGCGTGGGTAGCGCCTTCTTGTTGACGGGATCGCCCGGCCGCTGCTCGAGCGACGCGTGCATCCGGTCTATCAGCCCGCGCCTGGTTGCCGCGTAGTCTTTGGACAGTAGCTCATTTGCCGGCACCCGCGCGAAGTCCGGATCTCCGTAGTACCGGTCGCGGTCCGCAAATGCGAGCTTCATCGTCTCCACCAGGGTGTGAATGTAGTCGGCGGAGTTGTGCTTCATTGAGCGAAGGTCGGCGCTTTCAAGGATGTTGAGCATCTCGAGCATCGCTGGGCCCTGCGCCCAAAAGCCCGTCTTGTATACCTCGTAGCCTCGAAAGGTCGACATAGTCGGTTGCTCGACCTTTGCGTGAAACGCAGCGAAGTCGGAGGCGCGCATGAGACCCCCGTTGGCTTCTGAGAAATCGGAAACGCGTTTGGCGATGGGTCCCTTGTAGAAGAAATCGCGCGCGGCTGTGAGAGCTTTGTGGCGGCCAAGAGATGAGGCGTCGCGCTCGGCCTTGACGATCTCGCGCAGCGTGCGGGCAAGGTCGGGTTGCGAGAACACCTCGCCGACCCTGGGAACGCGACCGCCGGGCAAGAAGAGCTTCGCGCTGGTGGCCCAACGCTCAAAGATCGGTTTGGTCTTTTCAATATAGCTGACACGCAGTTCGTCCAGAGGGAAGCCGTCTGCAAGCTCAATGGCCGGTTGCATCACTTCACCTAGAGACTTCGTTCCGAACCGGTCGAGCGTCGCCACAACCGCATCAAGCACACCGGGGACGGTGGCCGGCAGGATGCCTGAAGAGGGAATCGCTCCCGGACGGGAGCCTCCTTCGGAGATTGAGACATACTCAGGCGAGCCTCGATACACTGGACCTTCTTCGCGCTCTCCTCTCTTTGCGCGTTCCAGGAAGAACTCGCGTGTCGCAAGTCGCGGCGCGATGCCCTGTCCATTGATGACCATGGGAGAGCCGCTGCTGGTCTTGACTATGATCGGGACTTCTCCGCCGAACGAAAAATGTGAGAACTCGATCACCGAAGCGGCCAGCACGGCAGCACATCCGGCGTCAATGGCGTTGCCTCCTCGTTGGAGCAGGCGCAGTCCCGCCTCGGCCGAGAGCGGATGGCCGGCGGCCACTACGCCCCGGCGGCCGCGCACGACTGGTCTAAAGGTATCGGCGCTGGGCGCCGACGTGTATGGCAACAGTATCGCCGCGATCAAGATGAAGCAGAAAAGACCCGGCAGAATCCTCATAAACGCTCTCCCCTTTCGACGGACGATTAGTCGAAGTCTCCGGGTTTGTCCGCCCATTGTCAAACCTGCGGAGCTGCGGAAAACCGAGCTTTGTGACTAAGATCCGTGATGTGAAGATGATCTCCATTGAGATTGCACCTTGAGTCGAAGCGATTTAGAGTCTACTTGATGTCATAGAATCACACCGAGGAGTTGATATGGTCTCTTCAAGCTGTAAGAAAGCCGTCTACAGTTCGGTCCTACTTCTCATGTCTGTGCTGGTGATGCCAGCTTCGATCGCAGGAATGAAGCAGGAGAAGACGGCTAGCCTTGTACCGCGGCCAACCATAGATAAGGCGGATTCCCACATACTCTGGCAATTCGATACCGGCGGCTGAATATGGTCAACGCCCACAGTTGTGGGAGACAGGGTTCTTATCGGCTCCTGTGCCGGTACCCTCTACGCCCTCGACAGAAAGACCGGTGAAGTCCGATGGAGTTATGACATTAAGAAGGATGGGGATCAGACCAGCTTTCATGGGAATCCGCTAATCACAAATGAGCTGATTATCATAGGCACCGACGGCAGTGGCCCGCAGGGAGTCGGGCACGTCTATGCATTCGAGAGGGTTACTGGAAAAGTACGCTGGAAATACAAACTCACCCGTGGCGTACCCAATGGGCGTGGTGTCCCGACTCACATCGTTGGTTTGGGCTCAAGCGTGTATGGCGTTGCCTTTGGGGACGAGCTGCTGTGTTTGGATCTGAAGACGGGTCGATTGAATTGGTCGTTTCAGAGCGAGTTCTCCAGAAGTGAGTTCCAGTGGAGCAATGCGCCGGCAGTTGCCGGAGGAAGGGTGTTCTTCGGCGGTGTCGACGGCAACCTCTATGCGCTCGATGCTCAAACAGGGAAAGCCATATGGAAACGCGCGCTGGGCTCGCGCATCTCGACGCATGTAATAATCGCCGATAACAGTCTCTACCTTGGAGCAGCCGACAATCGTCTTTACCGGATCAATCCGAATACTGGCTCGGTTGTTGCTAGTTTCTCGGCGAGCGCAACTCCAGTCGGAACGATCAGCCATATAGGAAAGTCGCTGATAGTGTTTCTAAACCCAAAAGGAGGAGCTGGGGGCGCCGCGACGCTCGTGTGTCTGGACAATCAGCTTACGAAGGTACAATGGAGCCAGAGCGTAGCGGAAGGATGGTCGCTGACGAGGGCCCCCCTTTGGCGAGGAAGCGTGCTTGCGGGAAGCGAGACTGGAGATGTGATCGCGTACAGTTTGACCGACGGAGAAAAGCAGTGGTCGCACAAATTCAAAGGCGTGATTCGATCAATCGGTGGGGGCTCTGATGATGTGCTTTACATAGGTACGCTGAGCGGGATGGTCTATGCCTTTGTTGCGAAGTGATGTGGCAACCCGGCGACCGTCGTTTAGTGCCTAAGGCTACGAAGCCACTGCTCCCAGGCTTCGCGCCGAATGAGGTATGCACTGCTTTGAATCAGTCGCATAGGCGCGGTTGACTTGTATGCAATCAAGAAAGGAAGGAGAATGCGAACACGAACTTGGATCAACCCAATCGGTCTCATACTCGTCGCTCTCTTAGGCATCATCATAGGTCGGCACGTCGACCCGCGATCTATTTGGGCGCAGTCCACCGCGACCTCAGATGACAAAGACCATTCAGAGCTAGCGCGCCTATTTCAGGAAGATCAGGCAGATCGCACATCGAAGGATGGCAAGCCCATTGACTGGAAGGCGGTTGACGTGAGGGACAAGGCGCGAGAAAAGCGCGTGAAGGAGCTTTACGCGAACAACCAGCTAAACACGGGCCGGGACTACTACCACGTCGCGATGGTCTTGCAGCATGCTAGCGCACCAGAGGATTACTTGCTTGCGCACGAGCTATGCATTGTTGCGATTAGTAAAGGGGACGAGCGTGCGAAGTGGTTGGCTGCTGCGAGTGAAGACCGGTTTTTGATGCAGATTGGTCGCCCTCAGCGCTTCGCGACGCAGTTCCGCTCAGTTGGGAACTCCCCAATGCGCCTCTACGAGACCGAACAGGGAGTGACAGATGAACTTCGGCGAGCCCTTGACGTGCCTACTCTCGCCCAGGCCAAGGAGAGAGAGGCAAGAATGAACTCGAAAAAGAATTAGAACCACCGCTTGCTCCAGAGTCCGAAGTGCGCCCGCGATTCCGTTAGTGCGGTTCGCTAGAATCGCGGGAAAACCAGTCCAGATGATGTAGCTTTGGCTCGGTTTTGAGAGGCAGAGACCCGTCAATGAACGGCGCACATCGTACGAGCGCAAACCTGGTGCTCACCTTTGATAGGGAAGCGGTTCACTTATCTGAACGAGCCGTCGAGTATTTTCTTCGCGATGCGCTGGCGGTCCTCTCCGCGCCGAACCTTCCGCCGGCGGTCGGTACCCTCGTTGTCAATCCAGGTCACGCCATCTAAGACGATTAAGGTGTCTGCGGTGTAGCGCGTGGATTTGCGGCGTTCTTCCTTCCGGCGCTCACGAGGTGAGCGCCGCCGATCGATCTCGTCCGAAGAAGACATTACAACCTTTCGCCTGGCACTGGTGAGGGCCGGGCATACTGATTACGAATCTGGGAGGATGCGGCGTCGCCGCCGCATCCTCCCCCTCAGGGGCTATCTGGCTCCGCTGTTACTGGTCAGACGCGACCGCTGAAAGAAGATGGGACCATGAGGCTGGTCCTGTTCCACCTCTGCTGACGGAAGGTCATTAATGACCGAGAGCGCAATCTCGTCTTCATTATTGTAGGCCTCTTCCCTCATGGCGTTCGCTTCGTCGCGCAGGCTCCCAACCCTTTCGAGAAGACCCTCCCGCTCGGACCGAACAGCTTCGAGTTTGAGTTGAAACCGGTTGATCTCCGTCTGACGATCGTCGATCTGGCGATTGAGCACAAACTCTTCCTCCTCGAGGCCGGCCGCGCGCAGCAGGAGGCTGGAGGCCTCATCCTCGAGGGCCTCAGACATCTGCTGCAGCATCTTCATCCTTACGTGGTTTGATGCTGCTTCGGGGACAACTGCGGTGTTCTCTTCAAGCACTGTGCTCATGTCTTCATCCTGCCTTGATCTGAAATTGGGGGCTATGCGGATTGCGGACGTGGGCCTTCAGTCAAGCTGCGATCCTGCGCTCTGAAACTTTCGCGGCTCCCGCAGCTATTCAGACTGTGGCCTGTAACGGGGGCTAAGTCCGCAATCCGCAATCTCCAATTCGCAACCTAGAACCCTCTGCTCGCAGCCGGCACCGCTGTGATCCATCCGCCGGACTGGCCGCGCTTGCGTGCAACCTTATCTTCGTACATTCGCTGGTCCGCGACTTCCATTAACTCGTCGATCGCGAGGCCGTCGTCGCCGTATGTGGCGTAGCCGATCGAGATGCCAACGCGCGCTACGCGGCCAGGGCGGACTTCGTGGGCGAATGTATCTACGGCGGTCTGTAGCCGCGTTCTGAGATCCCGCACCACGTCACCGGTTGCCCGGTGCAGCACGGCTACGAATTCGTCGCCCGCATAGCGAATAAGAGTGTCGCCGGTCCGCAACTGGCCCCGCGCAATCTGCGCGACGTGCCGAAGGATCTCATCTCCGACGTGGTGGCCATAGGTGTCGTTGATCTTTTTGAAGCCGTCCAGGTCCATCATCATCAAAACGAGCGCGTATCCGTGCCGCTCCGCCCGGCTCCGTTC
>JBGPFL010000126.1:0-9089 GCA_041483295.1 Blastocatellia bacterium
ATTGCCTGGGTACGCATCGCTTCCAGCGTGCGGGCTCACGGATGCGCACGCTGGAAGCCATGCGTACCCAGGCTACTGAAACGCGGCTACGGAGTCCGTCGGAACCAGCGGCCTGGCATCGCCGCTGATACGGCCTAGCAGAAACAGGGCAGCCGGGGAAAGAGCCGCGATGGCGACTAGAAAGCTCCAGTATGGGATATACCCGCTTATCGCGACGCTTTGCGCGACTCCGAAAATGGAAAGGCCGAAGAAGCTCAGAAACATCAACGTGATGTTGCGCGCCGACTGCTGGCCCTTCTGGTACTTCCGCGACAGCGGCAGCATTTGGCGGAACAGAAAGGGAATCATTAACGCAACGGGCGTGATCATCATCCACGGCAAGAGTAGCAGCAGAGCGTGCCACGGGTTTCGCCACAACACGCTGTAGAGCAGACACAGCACCGCGTACCCGGGAGCGGCAACGGCGATCAGCAGCGCTTTTCTGAAGCCCCGATGCACGTCCGCCAGTCTCCCGATCGGCACAACCAGGAATATGTGCGACGCCTGGTAATGCTCGGAGAAGATCAATCCCTCGACCGCCGTCAGTCCAACGAAAGGGATCATCGCCGCTCCGATCAGCGAGTAGAACCTCGAGTCGCCCCCCACGAATGGATCGCCCAACTCCCTGGTGAAAACGGCGAGCAGCGGAAAGAACAGGAAGTAGGCGAGCGAGGGGTAGAGTCTCACTTTGATCTCTCGATTTCGCCTCAGGTAGATCATCACTAAGTCGAACACGGCGCGCTCGACCGGGTGCCGCACCAATCTCGAATAGATCAGTCGCTTGAGACCGCCCTCTGGCCTGGGGTCCATTGCAGCCTGGGCACGCGTTCGAGTCGCCGAGGTCTTCCTATCGGGTCCATACGCAAGGCTGGACATGAATGAAGAGTAGCCGCCCGCAATCTTTCTGATGGCAACCGCAGCCAGGAGGATCAATGAGCCGATCGCAAGCCCGGCGAGAAGAAGCGATCCGGTGTCGATCTTTCCCATAATCAGCATCGCCACGCCCGAGAACCATGCTGGCGGACACAGGAGGAAATACCAGTGGAAGCCCGGAGAAGCGGCCAGGGATTCAGCCCCCAGTAGCCGCGGGAATACCCGAGAGCCGAACATGAAGAACAACACAAGGATCACCTGCCCATAGGCAACGATGTTATCGAACCGCTCTTTGTTCACATATCGCATCAACAACCCGTAGCTCACGACGACGAGCCCGGTTGCAAAGATCGACACCAACGTCGCCGACACCGCATGGGCCACCACGAATAGGAGATTCGACCTGGAGGCCCAGATGCCGGCAACTGTAGGGAAGAGGTTCGCCGCCGTGCCAAGCAACATTGTGAAAGAAAGCAGGTTGAGTATCTTGGCGGCGAAAAGAGTGCGAGGTGAAATGGGCAGGTGGCCGATGATGTCGCTTTCGTTCTCGTTGAACAGAACATTACCCGCCTCGGCGAGAATGGCGAGCGCCACTATGAATAGGGTGAAGGTCAGCATCAGGGCGGAAAAGACCAACACGTCGGCCCTGGTGAAGGCGGCCATTCCAAGCACGACACCTATGAACACGTACGATCCGACTATCACTAAGAGCGCGCGGTTTGCGGTGACATATTCTCTGGCGCGAAACTGGGTGAATGCCTTGCCGCCGCGCACGTCTTGTCGGAAGTAGACCCAAAACAGGGCAAACAACTGCCGGCCGTCGACGCCATGTCGTTGAAGCGCCCGATATGTGAAGCTGCGAAGACTCATAAGGAAAAAACGTTCCGGGTTTCGGGTTTCGGGTTTCGAGTTTCTTTGCTCGCTGACGCCAACTAGGACCTCTAAGTCGGAACCCGAAACTCGAAACCCGAAACTCGAAACCCGGAACGCGCTTTCAGAACGCGAACGTCCTGGAGAACTCTTCTGCTCGTTCCTCCAGGTCGGTGTGTGCGGTTAGCTTGTTGAAGATTCGCTCCAACGATCCTTCCCCGCTGGAGGCTTGCAGTTCGGCAAGAGTGCCATCCGCGACGACCCGCCCCTGATCTATGATTACTATGCGGTCGCAGGTGCGCTCGACCACATCCAGAAGGTGCGAGCAGTAGAAGATGGTCTTTCCTTCGGCCGCCAGGTTCTTGATCAAGGTCTTGAACATGAGTTGAGTGCTGGCGTCGAGGCCGTTGAGGGGCTCATCGAAGAAGATGACTCGAGGGTTGTGGATCAGGCCGGCCGATATCACCACCTTTTGGCGCATGCCCTTCGAGTAGGCCGACAACAGCTTGCGATTCAACGTGTCGGCGCTCAACTCGAAGAAGTCCGCAAACTTCAATATGCGATCTTTGATGACCGGGTCATCCATGCCATATAGCCGGCCCACCATTTCGAGATACTCGCGGCCGGTCAACGTCTCATAGACCGCCCCCGACTCCGGGACGTACCCGGTGATGCGCTTTACCTCGGTGTTGTCGCGCTGCGTATCGAGGCCATAGATTTCAGCGCGGCCAGATGTCGGGGCCATCATTCACGTGAGCATCTTGACCGTGGTTGACTTGCCCGCTCCGTTCGGGCCGAGATAGCCAACCAGCTGGCCTGAAGGAATCGTCAGGCTCACATGGTCGACAGCCAGCGTTTCACCGTAAGACTTGGTCAAGTTGTCCAGTAGTATCATAAGAGACTGCTTCTGACATTCATCTGTCGTAGTAGTCGCGGGAGGCGTAGGTACTCTGTCGCCGTCGAAACAGAAACGTCATGATTGCGCCCGCAGCGAACCCGCCTATGTGTGCCATGTAGGCGACTCCTCCTCCGCGGGAGACGGTGGCGGACACATAAGAAGTGTACTGTTCAATCACCTGAAGGACTATCCAGAACCCGATCACCAGCACCGCTGGAAGCTCCACGGTGGTGAAGATGAAGCCCAGAAACAACAAGTTTCGCACCCGATTGCGAGGGAACATTATCAGATACGAGCCAAGCACTCCTGCTATCGCGCCCGACGCGCCAAGCGTGGGGATCACGGAATCAGGGTCAACAGCGATCTGAGCGAACGTTGCAGCAATCCCGGCGAGCACATAGAAGATCGCGAACTTCACGTGGCCGAAGTTGTCTTCGACGTTGTCCCCGAATATCCAGAGGTAGAGCATGTTGCCCAGAATGTGCATCCACGAGCCGTGCATGAACATCGAGACCAGTATCGTGAGGTAGATCGGCGAAGGACCGGGCGCCTGCGGGACCTCGCCTGGGATGAAGCGTGTCTGTACGAGGTCCTGATTGTGAGTGATCTCGTAAGGCACAGTCGCGTAGCCGTAGGTGAACCTCGCCCCGCTGTCGGACCCTGCCTGCTGAAAGAATAAGAACACAATGGCATTCAGGACAATTATCGTGTAGACAACGTACGGCGTGGATTGTCTGCCGGTGTTGTCATCTGAAATTGGAAGAAGCATGTTCTCCTCGTCAGAAGGATCTAAAGAAACGGATCCAAAATTGACTCCGAAGTTCGCCCGCCTCAGGCGCGGCCGTTGAATTGCGACTGACCAGGCCAATCGAAAAGCTTAAACCTCCATCAACGTCCGCTCCACTTCAGCTTATTGCGCAGGATCTCAAAGTAGTCTTTGTCCTTCGAGCGGATGGTGTTGAAGGTCTTCGCGCTCTTTTCGACTTCTACTCGGTCGCCCGCCATCAGCGGTAATCCGGTCTGCCCGTCAGAGGTCAGCATAACCTCCTGTTCGCGGGTATTAATCTGGAGCTGTATGTTGGCGGTATCGGGCAACAGCAAGGGCCGGTTCGTCAGCGTATGAGGGCAGATCGGACAGATCGAAATCGCTTCAGTGCCCGGACAGATGATCGGTCCTCCGGCCGACAGGTTATACGCCGTAGAGCCGGTCGGCGAAGCGACTATCAGGCCGTCCGCGCGATACGTCGTGACGTAGTGCGGACCCACGGAGAAATCTATCTCGATTATCCGCGCCAGCGCAGACTTGTTCACTACTACGTCGTTGAGCGCCGTCCCCTCCCCCACCAACGATCCCTCCCGTCGAATGCGCCAATCGAGCATCATTCGACAATCGACCTCGAAGTTACCGCGCATAACCTCTTCGAGCGCCGGCAATGCCTCCTCCGCCGCAAACTCGGTTAGATAGCCAAGCGAGCCCAGATTGACCCCGAGCACGGGAGTGCCGCGTCCTGAGACCAATCTGGCGGTCCCGATCATGGTCCCGTCGCCTCCGAGCACTACGAGGAGGTCGGAGCCTTCTGCGATCTCTCTGGCGGATGCCGGTTCGGCGCCAGGCGGAATCTCCGCGAGGCTATCGTTCACCAGGAGAGCGATGGCGTGCTTGCGAGTCCATTCGGCGATGCTGCGTGCAAGTAGTGCCGCGCGAGGTTCATCGGGCTTGGTGATGATGCCTAGTCGCGCCGGGGTTTGTTGCATCATAACAAGTAGTGGGCGGCCTTGAGGTCAGCGGCCAGCAGCGTAGCAGGGCCAAACACATCTGATCAGGATGAAGTCCACATTTCGATATTACTCCTCAGGCAATCTCTGTCAACCAGACACGTCGCCGCGCTTTCATCTTTTGTTGACGGGTTCGGACACTGGATGCCGTCTCTGATACTGCGATCGTTGATCAGCCGCCGGAACTGGCCCGGCTTCGTGGCAATTCGCGTAATTCGTGTCATTCGTGGCTCACTTCTTATTCAAGCTCAGTGCTATCTGCGCGGCGACTGACGCATTATTGATGAGGAGCGAGCGATTGGTTTGTAGTGTTCTACCGCCGGTTATTTTCTCCATTTGAGCGAGCAGAAACGGCGTGAGACTCTTGCCTCGCACGCCCGTCCGGGCAGCCTCCTTTACAGCCTGCTCGGTTGCGCGTTCTACTTCGCCGGCCGGCAACTCGAACTCTTCGGGCACCGGCACGCAGACCAGGACCGCGGTCGTTATGCCGCTCCTCCAATGACGCCAGGCGAGTTCGGCTGCTTCATGAGGAGTCTGCACGGTGATGTCGACGGGCAATCCGCTGCTGCGTGAGTAGAAGGCCGGGAATTCCTCGGTTCGATAGCCGATGACTGGGATGCCCAGCGTCTCGAGTTGCTCGACCGTTTTTGGCAGATCGAGTATAGCCTTCGCTCCTGCGCAGACGCAGATGAGAGGGATCCGGCCGAGGACGGTAAGATCAGTCGAGATGTCGAAGGAGTCTGCCACACCGCGATGAACGCCACCGATGCCGCCGGTAGCGAAGACTCGCACGCCGCCCCCACACGCGATCTGCATCGTGGCCGCCACGGTAGTAGCTCCCCAATTACCCCTGAGCGCCTGGCCCGCCAGATTGTTCAAGCTCACCTTCTCAATGCTGCTACCGTCAGGCGCGCTGCCGCTTGCGAAGATCTCCATTTCGCGATCGCTGAGTCCGAGCAGCGGCACTCCCTCGACAACGCCGATGGTGACCGGTGTGGCGCCTTCTCGCCGCACGGCTTCCTCGCAGGCGCGGGCAGTTTCGAGATTCAGCGGTGCGGGAAGGCCTTGCGCCAGCACGCTCGACTCAAGCGCGACCAGGGCCTCGTGGTTGTTGATCGCAGCTACGACGGCCGGTGCCATGTGGATTAGATCTCTGGTCATGAGCAGTAGGCAGTAGGCAGTATGCAGTAGGCAGTAAGAATCAGACAAGGAGGGTAGAGGTCAGTGTTGTAGCACATGATATGTCCGGTCTAATTAGCAAGTGAAATGTCCACTTTCAGCAGCGTAAGGTAACCTCATGTCTGAAATCAGAATCGCAAAATCGAGGGCCTGACCGCGTCAGTTTTCACAAAAGGCAGTAAAGTCACACAAGGAGTAGGTAGTGTTCTATTGTTGTATTGCTGAGCTGGAAAGGGAGGCGTAATGGTGCTACGCTCCACCGCATGCCAACCTGGAAATCGGAACTTGCGGAGATCGTCCGGCGCAATTAGGGAGTTGGCGAAAGCTTCACTTTGGGCGAAGTTTACAGATTTGAAGAGCACTTCAAGCGTCTCTATCCAGCGAACAACCATGTACAACAGAAACTGCGCGAGATGATGCAGAAACTTCGAGACGAAGACCGGCTTGTAGAGTTCGTGGATCGAGGCACCTATCGAAGGATTGCAGAGTAGCCGCCTCGTTATGATTGGGTTGATGCTTGAGCGCTTTGGCATACGGGAGAGATAGCGCGGCGGGAATCAAGCGAAACATTTCTCCAGCCAGCAACACAACAATAGGACACTACCAAAGACTAAGCAGGCGGTAAGCACGCCACCAGACTGCCTTCCCTACTGCCTACTGCCCCACTGCTTACTCCTTGTCCGACTCTTACTGCCTACTGCATACTGCCTACTGCCTACTATTCTCCTACTGCCTACTATTCTTGGAGGATCGACGGATGGACTTGTCAGAGGTGATTGTCGTGATTCTGGGGGGCGGGGCCGGCCAGCGCCTGTATCCGCTCACACGGCAACGAGCCAAGCCTGCAGTCCCGCTCGGCGGAAAGTACAGACTGATCGACATACCGGTTTCCAACTGTATCAATTCTGATGTTCGTCGCATATTCATCCTGACGCAATACAACTCCGCATCGCTCAATCGACACATCTCACGCACCTATCGATTCAGCCAGTTCTCGAATGGGTTTGTCGAAGTGCTGGCGGCCGAGATGACTCCTGAACGGCCGGACTGGTTTCAAGGGACCGCCGACGCCGTGCGCCAGATCTTTCATCACCTGGGCGATTACAAGAGCGACACGATTCTCGTGCTGTCAGGCGATCACCTCTACCGGATGGACTACGGAACCTTCATTGCGAGGCACGAGAGCACCAACGCGGACATCACTATCGGAGTGACCGCCGCGCGAGAGGAGGATGCGTCGGGGTTCGGGTTGTTGAAGATCGACGACGGCGGCCGGATAACCGAGTTTAGTGAGAAGCCAAAAGGTGAGGTACTCGAGCGTATGCGAGTGGATACGACGCAACTCGGCCTGGCACCCGAGGAGGCGGCGAGCAGACCGTTCCTGGCCTCAATGGGCATATACGTATTTCGCAAGGAAGTGCTCAGTAGCCTGTTGTTGTCGGAGATGCCCGAGGCTGCGGACTTCGGTAAGGAGATCATTCCCGAAGCCATATCGCGTTATAGCGTGCAGGCGCATCTGTTCGACGGTTACTGGGAGGATATAGGAACCATCGGGTCGTTCTACAGAGCGAATATGGAGATGACCTTGCCGCTGCCGCCCTTCAACTTCTTTGACGCCGAAGCTCCTATGTACACGCGGCCGCGTTACCTGCCCGGCTCGAAGCTGCTCGATTGTCACATCCAGAGCACCATCATTGCCGAAGGCTGCATCATCAACGGAGCCACCATAACCGACTCTATAGTCGGCATTCGCAGCCGCATCGAACATGGCACGCGATTGGAAGGCGTGTTGATGATGGGAGCTGACTTTTACCAGACGCTGGACGAGATGCAGGAAGACACAGACCGCGGCTATCCTCGAATAGGAGTGGGACCCAACTGCTTCATTCGCCGCGCAATCATCGACAAGAATGCTCGGATTGGTTCGAGCGTTCGAATAACGAACGACGCTCAGCACTCCCAGCTTGATGGAGAAGGCTTCGCGATTCGAGATGGAATCGTCATTGTCCCGAAGAACGGAGTGATTGCCGACGGCGTAGTAATTTGATTCAAGAGTTGAAGGCGTCGAACAAGCAGGCTCTGGATCACTCGATCTGTCGCGCACGATTTGTGTTGGGCGGGGCGGGACCGTCATTCGATTTCCCCTAATCGTACGAAGCGCTGACCAGTGGAGGGAGGCTGTGTCGGAACTAGCGACCGATGTTGGCACCGTGAAGCCGCCTCTTTGGCGAAGAGGGTGGTTCCTGGCCGCGATGTCCATTGGACTTGTGGGACTATTTGTTCTTTTCGGAATACTGGCTTTCATTGCACATCCTGTGAAGTATCAAGGAAACTCGATGGAGCCCGCCCTGAGGGATGGCGATCGCCTCATGGTCCAAAGGATGGTTGCGGAGTTGAAGAGGGGAGACATCGTGGTCTTCTACTATCCAAAGGACACGAGTAAGCATTTCATCAAGCGCATTATCGCCTTGCCCGGGGAGACGATCAGCATAGACGCGTCGGGCGCGGTCTACATCGACAATAGCGAAATCCAGGAGCCTTACGTTAGCCCTGCCTGGAACCGCTCGCCCCGAGGACTTGCCAGATCAACGCTTGCCGTCGATGAGTATTTCATTATGGGTGACGCCCGGGATGTATCGAATGACAGCCGCAGCTTTGGGCCGGTCAAGAGGAACCTGATCTACGGCAAAGTAATGTGGCGCTACTGGCCAATCACACGCTGAACCGGACAACACGGTTTCCCTCCGTCTGCATCAAAGCAGCCGAGATTCCCCTCTGAGGTAAAGGCATGAATTCGATGAGACTGATAGCGCTTGCCCTCTCGGTGCTGCTTCTTGCTTCTCTTGCCGAAGCGGGAGACAAACTCAAAACATCACCCGATCAGCGATACCTGATGCTGGTTACCACCAAGACCTCCACAATGCAGAAGGAACTCGACGAAGCCGCGGAACAAGGCTTTCGCATTGTTACAGGCTCGCCGACGAGCACAATGGAAATGGCGATACTGCTCGAGCGGAAGGCCCAACCGCCCGATACCTATAAGTACAAACTGCTGGCCGCGACGCGTTCCGCCACCATGCAAAAGGAGCTGAACGACGCTGCAAAGGACGGATTCCGACTGTTGCCGCGAACTATGATTTCCAAGCCGGGTATCTTAAGCTTCAACGAAGTCGTACTCGTTCTAGAGCGCACGCCCAACACGGACAAGCGGTACGAATACAAGCTCCTGGCTACCGGCAGCGCCGAGAAGCTTCAAAAGGAGGTAGCCGAGGCGGAGGCGGACGGGTTCATTCTCGCCGGGATCGTGAGCCGCGGGAGCCATCTCGTGATCATGGAAAAAGAGACTCAGTCGAAGTGAGTGACCGCGCAATCCAGTCGGCAGGTAGGGTTTGGCCATCTCAGCTCGTTAGGCGCTGGCCGTTCGGGTGCGCCGTTCACATTAAGCAAATTAGAG
>JBGPFL010000127.1:0-9074 GCA_041483295.1 Blastocatellia bacterium
CCGGACTTTTCCGTCTCTCGCGACGCGATCGTATCTGGCCAGCCGTTTTGAGCGCGAGATATTCGACCTCTTCGGACTGCTGCCGGTTGATCATCCGGACTTGCGCAGGCTGCCGCGGCATCAGTTTTGGCCTGCGGAGTACTACCCGCTCTTGAAGGACGCGCTGGCGCCGGACGAGTTCGTCGACGATGGGACACCGTATCCATTTCGGCGCGTAGAGGGTCAAGGTCTCCACGAGATTACCGTGGGCCCTGTGCACGCCGGAATCATCGAGCCGGGTCACTTCCGCTTCAGCGTCGAAGGTGAAACGATAATTAACCTCGAATCGCGCCTCTATTTTGTTCACAAGGGAATTGAAAAGCTTTTTGAGAGTATGACTCACACGACAGTTGTCGAGCTGGCCGAGCGAATTTCCGGCGACTCGAGCGTGGCTCACGCGATGGCCTTTTGCCAGGCCGTCGAGTCGCTGGCAGGCGTGACTGTCCCAACCCGTGCGGCTTACCTGCGCGTGGTGCTGCTCGAGCTTGAGCGGATTTACAATCATATCGCGGACGTAGGCGCTATCTGCACCGATACGGGTTTCGCCTTTGCTAACGCGCACGCGATGAGACTGCGCGAGGAGGTGCTTCGGCTGAATGCGCGCCTTGTTGGGCATCGCCTGCTGCGTGGGGCTTTGGTGCCGGGCGGCATGCAGTGCGATCTCTTGCCGTCTCAAGTGAGAGACGTGCGCGTGACAGTGGGGCGAGTTGTCGCCGACTTCGATGAGGTCGTCGAAATTGCGATCAATAACTCGAGCGTGCTAGACCGGCTTCACGGCACGGGGCGGTTGACAGAGAAGACAGCCCGCGACATGCAAGTGACAGGTGTGGCCGCCCGCGCAAGTGGAATAGACGCTGATGCGAGACGAGACCATCCCTTTGCGGCGTACGGTGATCTCCAAATCAACGTGCCAGTGCTCAACTCGGGCGACGTGTGGGCGCGTATGATGGTGCGGGTCGAGGAGACCCACGAAGCATTTAGCTTGATAACTCGCGCATTGAACGCTTTGCCTGAAGGAACGACCCTGCAACCAATAGAAAACTTGCCCGCGGGTGCCAGTGATTTCGGTTTAGTCGAAGGCTGGCGCGGCCCGATCTGGCACTGGGTTGTGGCTGGCGACGATAATTCGCTCTCAAGGGTGAAAGTGAAGGACCCATCCTTTGCGAATTGGCCCGCGTTGAACTACGCGATCCTTAAGAACATCGTGCCCGATTTCCCGCTCGTCAATAAGAGCTTCAACTTGTCCTATGCCGGAAATGATCTGTAGAGAGTTTGCGACTAACGCAGAGAAGACTTGCTCAGAAACAAAAAGTTCCGGGTTTGCTACGCACAGGTGCGCCGAGAAACCTGCAAAGATCCGGTCAGCGCGCCTCGAAGCTGTACCTACCGGATTGCACCTCGAACACAGCTGCTCCCTCTTCCATCCGCAAGAACTGCACACCAGCGGCTTTAACCACAGGCTGGGCGCCCTCCATTACGTTAGCCTTGTCTCTCGCAGGCACGTAGACTGTCGCCGTCGTGTTAGCCGGGATCGTCACGTCGAATTTCAGTCTGCCGTCCACAACGCTCCAACTCGATTCGATCTTTCCCCTGATGGAATCGTACGAGCCTTTCGCCCAGCTCAGCCCGCCGCCGGGATAGGGGCGCACTATGAAGTGCTCGTAACCAGGGTGCCTGTCGTCGTTGTTAATGCCCAGTATGGTCCGATACATCCACTCGCCCACGGCGCCGATGGCGTAATGATTGAATGAGTTCATCCCCTTGTCCTGAAAGCCTCGACCCTTTACGTACCCGTCCCAGCGTTCCCAGATCGTGGTCGCGCCGTTTTCAATCGAATAGCCCCAGGAGGGGAATGTGCGATGGTTTATGAGTTGGTATGCCACATCGTTTTGGCCCGTGCGAGTCAACTCCAGCATCATTCGATACGTCGAATGAAAGCCTGTGGACATGTGGCCCTTGTAGGCAGCTATACCTTCGAGCATATATTTCACGGCCAGCGGACGCATTTTTTCCGGCAGCAGATCGAAATGCAGCGCGAGCGCATATCCCGCCTGCGTGTCGCCCTGAATGCGCCCGTCTTCCCCGACATAAGCCTTGTTCAGCGCAACCTTGATATTCTCGAAGAGCAGTCCATACTTCTTTGCCTCATCCTCTTTCCCCAGCACCCCGGCCATTCGCGAAAGCAGATCGGCGGCATAGGCGAACATCATCGTGGCGAAGATCTCTTTGGGGACCTGGCCTCCTTTGCGCGGAAAGCCCTCGTAGACCAGCGTGTCCGAATTCAGCCAGTCGCCGTAATCATTCCCGCGTCTGTTCTTCCACAACAGATCAGGATTGTTGATGCGAATGAATTCAACCCAGCGTTTGGCCGACTCGAAGCTCTCAGCCAGCATCCGCTCATCGCCGTAGTGTTGCCAAACGCGCCAGGGCACTACTATGCCGGCATCGCCCCAACCGGGCACGCCGGTAAAGATCTTGTCCTTGCCGAAGGGATGAGGGGAGAAGTCGGCAAAGCGCCCATCTTCAGCCTGCGCGTCGCGGACGTCTCGCATCCACTTCGTGAAGAACGCAGCCATATCCATATTGAAGATGCCCGTCCCGACAAAGATCTGAATGTCGCCCATCCAGCCCAATCGCTCGTCGCGCTGCGGGCAGTCGGTCGGGATGCTCAACATGTTTCCGCGCTGTGTCCACAGGATGTTCCGCCAGAGCTTGTTGAGTGCCGGTTCTGAACATTCGAAGCTCCCGGTTTGCGTCATCGCCGAATGAAGAACGCAACCCGTGATCACATCGAGCTGCGGCCGGCTCCCAAGCCCGGTCACCTCGACATACCGAAAGCCGTGATATGTAAAACGTGGTTCGAAGACTTCAAGGCCGCCGCCTCGAAGCATGTAACTGTCGGTCTGTTTTGCGGCGCGCAGGTTATCCGAATAAATGGTGCCGTCATCGTTGAGCATTTCGGCGTGACGCAGCGTCACGGCCGTTCCTGCCGCGCCCTGCACCTTCAGCCGACACCAGCCGACCATGTTCTGTCCCATATCGAAGACATAAATACGGGGCCTGGGTTCATTGAACGCGACCGGCTTTAGTTCTCTGGTCACGCGAATGGGCTCATTCGGCTGCCCGACAAGCTTCGTAGTGATGCCTGAAGCTACATCCGCAATCTGCCATGCCCCGCCATCGAATCCGGACTTGTCCCAGCCTGGTATTTCGCGCCGCGAGTCGTAGGTCTCGCCGTCGAGGATGTCTGCGGTGCGAATCGGCCCTTCCCGCGTAGTCCTCCAGGAGTCGTTAGTGATGATCTGTTCCTTCTTACCGTCAGCGAGTTCGATCTCAAGTTGAGCGAGAAGCCGCGGGTGATCGCCATAGATATTGCGCGGTCGTTTGATCAGGGATCGTGCCAGCCCGACTCCGCCCGCATACCATCCGTCGGCCAACAGCGCGCCGATAGCGTTGTCGCCCGATCGCAGAAGAGAAGTCACATCGTAAGCCTGATACTGGGTGTGAGTGAGATAGTCGGTGAACTCAGGAGCGAGAACCTGATCGCCGACGCGCTGGGCGTTGATATGCAGCTCGTAGACTCCCAGCGCTGAGGCATAGACGATCGCACGCTTCACCTTTGCGGGCAGCTTGAACTCGCGCCGGAGCATCGTTGCCGAGGCATTCTCTACAGAAGGTAGTCTGTCTCCGATCCACCGTGCTGACCAATCGGACGGCTCCATCAATCCCATCTGCCATCGCGCTGGTTTGCTCCACGGCGACGGGCGGTCATTCTGGTCCCACACGCGAACTTTCCAGAAGCATTCCTGGCGCGAGCGTAGAGCTTTCCCCCGATAATCGATCTGGATCGTACGGTTGGAATCGACCTTGCCTGTATCCCACAGGTCTCCTCGGTTTGCGCCGAGGTCGGCCTCGCTGCCGGCGACCAGGATCTGATAGGCCGATTGCTTCGCGCTACGGGCATCGCTTTCAATAGTCCAGCTAAGGCGCGGCTGGCGCGTGTCAATCGCCAGCGGCGAAACCAGGTATTCACAGCGCAACGATGAGGAGGCGAAGCTGCTGCTTCTCTGCGCGCCGAATGCGACTGGCAGCGCTGGCATTAACGAGAGGGACGACAGGAACAGGCAGGCGATCTTCGTCATCATATGCGTTTCTCGTTTCTCGTTCCTTCGTTCCTCGTTCTCACGCGTTTCGAGTCAACGGAAAACGAAAAACGTTGAACGAGAAACGACAAACGAAAAACGCGAAACGTCTCTCTACTGATTGACTCCGCTGGCCAGGAAACCTCCGTCTACAACAAGCACCTCCCCGGTCACGAAGCTGGCCGCATCGGAAGCGAGAAAAACCGCAGCGCCCGCCAGCTCCTCGACCTCGCCAAACCTCTTGATTGGCGTGCGCAGGAGGAATTCGCTGCCGCGTGGAGTTTCATCCAGCAGCTTCTGATTGAGCGCGGTGCGAAACACTCCGGGCGCGATCGCGTTCACGCAGATTCCGCGCGACGCCCATTCAATCGCCAGCGATTTCGTGAGCGAGGCGACAGCAGCTTTGCTCGCCGAGTAAGCAGCCACCTCGTAGAGCGCAACGAACGTCGACAGAGATGCAATGTTGATGATTCGACCATATCCGCGTTCCAGCATGTGCCGGCCGAAGACCTGGCAAGCTCGCAAAGTGCCGGTCAGGTTCGTCCCGAGAATCTCATTCCAATCCTCTTCCGGAAAGTCGAGAGTCGGTGCGCGTTTGGTTCGACCAGCCGAGTTGACAAGAATATCCACCTTGCCAAACGACTGAATGCTCTGGTCCAGCAGATGCTGCAGCGAGGCGCGGTCGGATACATCCGCGGCTACCTGAAGCGTTTTTCGGCCGCGCTGTTCAATCTCTGTCGCTGCCGCCCGCACCTGCTCGATACGCCGGGAAGTTGGGATCACGTCAGCACCGGCTTCCGCCAGCCCATGCGCGATAGCGCGACCGATGCCGGACGTTCCGCCGATGACGACTGCCACCTTACCGTCCAATTCTAAAGGAGAGTAGCCCATGGGCTGTTTGTTTATCCGAAAGCCAGCCGAATTTCAACTTGATACAGAACGGGACCGGAAGGCGAGATCCGCTACATATAAGGTCATACCAATTCCACAGTGGGTCCAACATTGTGTATCATCGCGCAGCGAGCGGTGTCAAACTACTTGGCGCCAACGAATACCGGCGGCGACCGCGTTGTCAGGGGGAGATTATCCTTGCCACTGCCTATATGCCTGTGATTTAATGACCACGCGTCAGGTACAGCAATGGTTAAACCACTTTTAAGCGGCGGCGGGGGGGAATCACCGGCAAAGGATGCGTTCCCTCCAAACATCGTTCGCCGGGTAGTGGGCAGCAATGTTTGGCTCGGGCGCGCCGAACGTGACAGTAGCGAGCTGCTTAGCTCGATCGGGGCAGAGAAGCTTAACTTCGAAGTTCACGAAACGGAAGACGCGGTCGGCCGCGCAATGTTGTTGGAGATAGAGCAGGCGGTTAGCGCCAAAGACGGTGACCTCGTCATTGTTCTACTGGGTGGCCGTGGTGCGCAGGCGTTGCATCGCCTCCTCGGGGAATTGGCCCGGTCAGGCGAGCGAGATGATCTACTGCGCCGGCTTCATGTCTTCACACAAGATGCGCTTGCGCCGATGCGAATGGACAATGGGTTTAGTTTCATTCGTGATTTCGAACGGCTTCTCGGTCCTGCCTTCTTCGAGAGGGTGAGGAGTTTTACTCCGATCCGCACGGACACTGATGACCTTGAAGGGGAGATGGCGCGCTACGTGGAGCGGCTGGACTCTATGGGAGGAATTGATATTCTCTTTTTGGGACTCGGGCCGGAGCCCGGCGGCGCGTCTCACCTTGCGTACATCAGGCCCGGATCGGGGGCGGCTGCAATGGATCTGGCGGGAGTCATTCCGATCTCTTCGAGTATACTCGAACATCACATCTCCAAATTTAAAGCAGGGGGAAGTGATGTAAGCGGGCAAGACGAGGCCCAATGCCGGAGTGCAACGAGCATTCTGACGCTTGGACCCGCATCGATTCTCGGAGCCAGGAGGGTCGTGCAATCGGTGGTTGATGCTCGAACAGCGCCCGCAAAGCGCGAGAGCTACCGCCGCCTTATGGAGACGGATATTTCGGAGGACCCGGCCGAGCGCGCAGAGCAACTCGATAAGAACCCTGGATTGTGGCTCCGCCTCCATTCGAACGCCATATCATTTATTCTGCCGGATGTTCTTGAGGCCTAAAACCCGGCACGCGAGAACTGCTGATTTATGTCAACCGCCAACATAGTAGAGTCGCCGCCCGACATAGTACCGAATGCTCCGCTGAGCGAATACGCCATCATCGTGGATCCCAGAGACAACGTGGCGGTCGTTAAGAAGGAGACATCGCCGGGCCTGAGAGTCTGTCTGCCGGATGGCCGCGCCGTTTGCGTGAACGCGGCCGTTCCCCCGGGTCATCGTTTTGCAACGCGCGATATCCCACGGGGCGAGTTCGTTCTGCAATTCGGCCAACCCATCGGCACGTCCCAGGGCATCCATGAAGGCGCCCAGATCTCGCACGATAACATGACAAACGATGTGCCCATCGTGCGGGATCTTCCCGACAACCTCTACACGCCGCCCCCGGACTACATCGCCGAATCAGAGCGCGCGACCTTTATGGGTTTCCTTCGCCCTGACGGCCGCGTCGGGACGCGCAACTTCATACTGATTGTTCCGACCAGCATGTGCGCAAGCCATGAGGCGCAGCAGATTTCGATGATGTCGGAGTTCATGCTCTACAAGCGGGAGAAATACCCAAACGTAGACGGCGTAGTGGCGATTCCCCATAACAAAGGTTGCGGCTGTCAGGACGGCTCCACCATCGAAGTGATGCTGCGCACGCTGGCGAACTACGCCGATCACCCGAACGTCGGGGGAGTGGTACTGATTGATTTGGGCTGCGAGAAGACAAATCTCTCACAGATGCAGAAGTATCTGCTCAGACACGAGAGGTCATTCAATAAACCTGTTGCAAAGATCGGCATACAGGAATCCGGCGGCACCCAGGGAGCGATTGAACGCGGACTCAAAGAAGTAGAACGAATGCTGCCGGAGGTGAACCTCGCCGAGCGGCGTGAGCATCCGGTGAGCGAACTTGTTCTGGGTGTGAAATGCGGGGCCTCGGATGGTTTCTCCGGCATCTCGGCGAACCCCGCGCTGGGACGCGCTTGCGACACGATAGTTCGATCGGGCGGCACGATACTGATAACCGAGGTTCCGGAGTTCTGCGGTGCGGAGCACCTCCTTGCGAACCGCGCGAAGGACGCCGAAACCGGCCGCGCCGTCTACCGACTGGTCGACTGGTATAAAGAGTACGCCTCGAAGTTCGGAGCGGTGCTCAACCAGAACCCGAGCCCCGGCAATGTCGCCGGCGGTCTTCTGAATATCACGATCAAGTCGCTGGGTGCGATCGCCAAAGCGGGAACGACCAGGATTGAGGGTACGGTCGAGTACGCCGAAACACCTAAGAATCGCGGAATAAACTTGATGCAAGGGCCTGGCTACGATCAGGAGTCGACTCCAGGTCTGGTTGCCGCCGGGGCGACAGTAGTAGTCTTCACAACCGGGCGCGGCACGACAATAGGAAACGCAATTGCGCCGGTGATCAAACTGGCCTCAAACACCCGCGTATTTCAGAGGATGTCCAATGATCTCGACCTGTCAGCGGGAGGCGTGATCGATGGCTTCGAATCCATCGACGAAGTAGGAGCGCAGGTTTTCGAGCACGTTCGCCGGGTGGCGAGCGGCGAAGTCCTCGCGAAAGCCGAAGAGCATAAGCACCGAGAGTTTCAATTCTGGGCTGAGCAGACGGTATCTCTCTAACGGGACACTGGGTACCCACGCTTCAAGCGTGTGCTCTTCGGCACTGTGTACGTTGCATAACGCTGCGTCCTTCGCTATGGCCCTTCCCGGAACCCCGCACGCTGGAAGCGTGCGTACCCAGGTATGAAGAAGACTGACGTCATCAGTCGAATCCTCGAAACTGGCATAATCCCGGTCGTTCGCGCAGAGTCGGCTGAGATGGCTATGCGTGCTATCGACGCCATCAAAGAGGGCGGCGTGTCCGTTCTCGAAATCACGATGACGGTGCCCGGAGCGATCCGAGTCATAGAGGAAGTAGCGCGCCGCTTCGATGGATCAGCAATCGTCGGGGCAGGTACCGTGCTCGATGCGGAGACAGCGCGCGCCTGCATACTGGCGGGAGCTCAGTTCATCGTGAGTCCGGCACTGGATCTTGATACGATCACCTGCTGCCGGAGCTACAGCATCGCGGTGATTCCCGGCGCGATGACTCCAACCGAAGTCGTTTCCGCCTGGAAAGCAGGAGCCGATTTCGTGAAGGTCTTTCCGGCGAACGCGCTCGGCGGAGCGAGCTACATCAAGGCGCTCAAGGCGCCGCTACCACAGATCGAGCTTATTCCCACTGGCGGGGTGTCACTTGAGACCGCTGCTGACTTCATCAAAGCCGGGGCTGCGGCATTGGGCATAGGCTCCGACCTGGTGGATACGAAAGCTCTCGGCGAGGGCAAGGATAAGTTGATTACCGAGCGCGCCCGGCAGTTCATCGAAATCGTAAAGTCGGCCCGAAGCCAATAAAGTACAGATAAGAACTAGCCTGGCTCATTGCAGGCCGCGTTTCGCAAGGGCGGCTTGAAGGAGAGGCTCGATCTGAGCCCGAATGTGTGCGTTGCAATATCCTACCCACGCAACGTCATCTTCGAGGTTGAGAGGCGCTGATAATTGCCGGCCAGCCGGATCAGTTATCAGAATGCCGAGTTCCCGCGCGATCAGCTCCGTGCACAGGTCATAAGGATGTGCGCATATGCCGGTCGCCAGGCTCCTCGACTCCAACGACTTTTCCATTAATGGCCTGATGTCCGCGACGAAACGGTCGTGACCCGACATCAATTCGAATATCTGGCCGCCACTGGATATGTACTGATCTTCAAAGCAGTGGGCCTTACCCCGCCG
>JBGPFL010000128.1:0-9013 GCA_041483295.1 Blastocatellia bacterium
AAGTCTGTCATCAGGTATCCCCTGTTATGACCACGTTGATTCGTCGCGCCAACAGGGCGCTTTTTTGTCACGGACATCGAGAACATAACCTGCGCTTCAATCCCCTTCAATTCCTCTTCTCTCCATTCACTCACCAAGATAGCTCCTGACCTTTGACAATAGCTCCAGTCCGTCGATCGGTTTCGTGATGTAGTCGGTGGCTCCGCTTTCGAATCCTTTCTCGACGTTTGTTCCCTCGCCGCGAGTGGTCACCATGATGATCGGTATGGACCTTGTTGCGGATGAGCTTCTTAATCGAAGACATGCTTCAAAACCGTCGAGCTTGGGCATAACCACGTCCAGCAGAATAAGATCGGGGAGTTCCGATTCAGCCAGTTCTATCGCCTGCTGTCCGTCTTTTGCTGTAAGAAAGTCGTAGGATCCCTTGCCCAGAAACATCTTTTCCATGAGCAGTATTGTTTCAGCGTCGTCGACCAGCAGAATCTTCTTCTTTCGCGTCATCGCCTTTGCCTTTCAGCCGGTGAGCAATTGCTCTTCTCTTAGACCGGAGAATGTAAGTGAATCCTCCGACTCAATAGACACCTGCTCCAGGTCGGGCGCCAGGGTAGATCAGAGTTACATCACTTATCGCCTCGAAGTGAAAGGGTCAGATAAATGCGAACCTCTGGGTTCCGCCTTGGGAGATGAGACACAAACGCGGTATGGGGGTATGAGTCATTATTGTCCCTCGGCGAGATTAGTCAACAGTCTTTTTCATTACAAACCTGATTTCAAAATGTCTGCGGTCGAGCGCAAAGAGGATGGGCATCCTAACTACAAAACCTGGAACACTTGATTCGCCTTCAGCGGAAGGGCGGCACTATTCAGGTCATATTTTGCCGCGCTGGCCGGAAGAGTCGGCGCACACCGAGTGTGCGCTGGATGGTTGCGTGCGATGGATTTTCGAGGTATCTTTAATCCCGTCATTTTAGAGGCACCCTTCAATGAACCGATGGTTCGGGTGGCCATAGGCTTCATGGAGGAGCTTGTTTCGGATACGCTTCCGCAACGCTATAAGACTGGGCTCGACAGAGTGAGCGTTGTGATGAGAACTCAAAACTGAGCCCCAAGCCGCATAACTGAAATCCTGAGCAGCCAGCGAGTGCAAAAAGCGCATGTCGTTCGTTTTGCTCGGGAATAATGATGCCAGGCGTCAGCGTTCGATCCTGACTCTATGAGTCAGAGAAGGAAGGAAGCGATGCGAATTCTACTCTACAACCCTGACAACGGCGTGACGCGGAACTTCATGCCGCATCTTTGGATGTTCCTCCTGCAAGCTCTGACGCCGCCCGGCCACGAAGTGATACTGATAGACGGCAACGCGCAGGCAATGAACGAGGAAGAGCTCGTTCGCTTCGCCCGCGAAAAAGGGGTTGGACTCGTCGGCATCGGGGCGATGACCAGGATGGTCGCGAAGGCCTACCGAATGGCTGACGCGCTGCGAGCTGCGGGAATACTTGTCGTCATGGGAGGGCCACACGTCACCGAAGTGCCCGATGAACCACTGGGTCGAGACGGCGGGACCCGCCACGCAGACGCGGTGGCCCTGGGTGAGGCCGATGAGACATGGCCTCTCATCGTTGAGGACGCCGCGCGCGGCCAATTGAAAGAGGTCTATCAACCCGAGATTGATGAGAAGGGGAACGATCGCAAGCCCAGTCTTCAACCCTATCCGATTATCCCGTGGGGTACATTGGACCTTAAGCAGTTCAGCCTCGTACCAAAGATTATGCGTCCAGTGCTGGCTCGTTTCGCAAACGACTGGCGCACATTTCACGTCGTTCCGATCGAGACAGGGCGGGGTTGTCCATACGGATGCGAGTTCTGCACCGTCACCGGTTTTTTCGGCGACTCGATTCGCTTTCGCACAAATGAGAGCGTGGTCGACGAACTGCTACGCCTCAAAGAGCGCGCCCGCAACGAGAAGGGACAGATGGCGGTCTTCTTTATCGACGACAACCTGGCCATCAATACCAAGCGCACCAAGTCTCTACTCCGTGACATCATCGCCGCAAAAGCGCAGTTGCCGTGGGTCGCCCAGATCAGCGCCAACCTGCTGCGCGATGAGGAACTCGTAGATCTCATTGCCGAATCGGGCGGCAAATGGGTTTTCATCGGAATGGAATCAATCGACCCCGTCAACCTGGCCGATGTGAACAAGGGCTTCAGCAAACCGGGAGAGTACGGTGTGATACTCGACCGACTAGCCCGGCGCAACGTCTACGCAATCACCTCGTTCATTTTCGGAATGGATAACGACACAGAAGGCGTGGCCGATCGTACTCTTCAAGAGGTTCGAAACTGGCCGCCAGGGCTTCCCGTCTTCGGACTGCTTACGCCATTTCCAGCGACTCCGCTTTACACGCGGCTGGAAAAGGCGGGGCGACTGACTCGCCCTCTACACTGGTTGGACTTTGCTCCCTTTGAGATGGCACATACGCCACTGAAGATCACAACTACCCAGGCGCGGACCGAAGTCAATCACGCGTGGTCGTCCTCGTACAGCCCTGAGAGGAATGCTCAAGCGATTGAGTCCATCGGCGACAAGCCTGTCGCGGATCGAATGACACATCTGGTGTCGCGGCTCTTCTTTCGCGGCATCTACTTCCCGCAGCTGGGCACGCGTGCATGGCTAAAGGTGATATTTCAGAACCGGCGGACGATCTACCACCTCATCAGAGAAGGAGTGGCGAAGTTGCGGACCGTGCGAGCGCAGAGGCAGGAGGTCGAAATCGAGACCGTACAGCCGCCGGTCTAACCGCCCGCGCGCCTCTCGCTAATATAAGCGGCTTCGCGCATCGAAAAAGAGATTAATGGGCTTCTCTTCCAAACAGCCGTGAGAAGAATCGCGCGACGAGGGCCCACAACGCCTTCACCGCAAGCGGCGCTGCGCTCACGGCCTTGGCTTCGGCTGGAGGAGCCTCTTGTGCGAGTCTGGCTTCTTCGGCAACTTCAAGATGCTGCTTCACGCATGCCGAGAACTGCCGGAAGAGCTGTCTGGAAACCTCTTCTATCATTCCTCGTCCGAACTGGACGATCTTTCCGACAAGCTCCATCTCGGTAGTCACCTCTACCAGCGACCCCCCACCTGAAAGCGGAGTAACCTTGCTGACCATTGTCATCCTCGCCGACCCGCCTCCGCCGGCCTCCCTTCCCTCCCCCACGAGGCGCACCTGATGCGATTGGTCGTCAACCTCGGTGAACTTCACCGTGCCTTTGTAGGACATGGTCACGGGACCGACTTTCACTTTGACGGCGCCGAGAAATGTACGCTCGTCTTGCGCCTCCAGCAGCTCGGCCCCGGGCAAGCACACCGCCACTCGTGCGGGGTCAATCAAGTATTTCCACACTCGCTCGACCGGCGCCTGCAGCTCAAACTTCTCCTCAATCTTGAACGCCATCGGCAAACCTCCCCAAAGGAGAAAGGAGAAATGCGAAATGCGAATTTCGAAATTCGCATTTCGCATTTCTCTTAGCTGGGCTCGGCGTGGATGTCTTTGTGGGCAGTCTCGGCAGCCAGGTAGACAGACACGGCGGTTACCACGGCCATTCCTATGATGAGCAACGCAATCGGTTGGTAGCTGCCCGTCCGCCTGAGAAGGCTGGTAGCGATGAGCGGAGACAGCCCCCCAGCCAACACGGAAGCGAGTTGATAGCCGAGCGAGGCGCCGCTATACCGAACCCGGGTGCCGAAGAGCTCTGAGAAGAAACTCGCCTGAGGTCCATACATAGCGGCGTGCCCGAGAGCAAGCGGAAGCACAACCGCCAGCACCAGCAGAGTGGGATTAGCCGCGTCTATCAGCCAGAAGAAGGGAAACGCGAAGAGCCCGGTGAAGATCGCGCCGAACAAATATACCGGCCTTCGCCCCACGCGATCTGAAAGCGCGCCAAAAGCCGGAATCGTAATCAACTCGATCGCGGCAGCAATCGACACCGCCTGCAAGACCGACTTGCTGGTAAAGCCGATTCGGGCCTGCGTCGCGTAGGTCAAGATGAAGACGCTGAACAGGTAAAAGGCGCCATTCTCCGCCAGGCGCGCACCCATCGCCAGCAGCACGTTCCTGGGGTGCTGCCGCACCGCATCGAGGATCGGCATCCGCGCCTCGGTGCGAGCCTCCTTGATCCCCGCGAACACCGGGGGCTCGACAACTGCCAACCTGATAAAAAGCCCCACTACGACTAACAGGACGCTTATCAGAAATGCCACTCGCCAACCCCAGGACAAGAGCGCTTCCTCGGGCAGTTTCGAGATTTGGGTAAAGACGATAGTCGCCAACAGGAGACCTGCTGGCACGCCGATCTGTGGCCAGCTTCCATAGAAGCCCCGCTTGCCTCTCGGAGCGTGCTCGACCGCCATCAGCACCGCGCCTCCCCACTCTCCACCGATTCCGAATCCCTGGGCGACCCGCAGCAAGATCAGCAGAATCGGCGCCCACACGCCTATCTGGTTGTAAGTCGGAAGCAGGCCGATCAGAAAAGTTGCGATCCCCATGATGAGGAGTGTGAGGATCAGCATAGATTTGCGGCCGATCCTGTCACCGAAGTGACCGCAGACAATTCCTCCGATGGGACGCGCGGCAAACCCAACCGCGTAGGTACCGAACGAGGCCAGGGTGCCGGTCAAAGGATCGTAGTTTGGGAAGAAGAGCTTCCCGAAGATCAACGCGCTGGCAGTGCCATAGAGGAAGAAGTCATACCACTCGATTGTGGTGCCAACGAAGCTGGCAAGCGCCACCTTCCGAATTGATGAGCCTTTGGAGGTTGACATGATTTTGAGCGGGTTCCTCACTATATCAAAAGGCAGCCAAATCACAAGGAGACTCAACGCGAGGCAAAACAACCAAAAGGCCGCAGTCCTTACCCGAGTCATTCGTCCTTCGGGTCTGTTTCGTCCGATGGTAGAATGTAAATCGCTGAAGATCATAGTCGTTCCGATGGATGATGCAGCAGCGGCACAGTTTGATCAATTGCGGGCCAGCCGCCGACTGCGAAAGATAGGTCGGGCCGATCTTCTGATAGCTAGCATTGCCCTCGCCAATCGTGCGACCGTCGTCACGCGAAACGTGCGTCACTTCAGAGCTATTGCCAGCCTCAAGGTTGTGAACTGGGTTGATTAACATGAGAGGCTGCTCTTGGATTGAGTAAACTGCACTGATCGACATCCCGCAAAATGGTCATGTACGTTCCGCAGGCGTCATCCTCAGCTGCACTATCAGTCGCGGGTCTGGCCACAATCTTTACGCGCACTAACTGGTTTGACTCCCTTAGTAACGATGAGTATGCTAGGGCACGCAGGGGCTGATTCAGGTTGTGATCTCTCTTGCGACGAGTTGAGAGTTGCACAGTAATTCAGCATCGTCAGCGCGAAAGACAAACGGCCGATTCACCACGAAGGAACCTTCGCCGGGCTCTCGCTGCTGAGTCTCTGGAGACCGTCCCAGCATTGCAGAACACACATCGCGCGGGTCGACCAAAACTCATGGAGGTGAGGCCCTATGATACCTCGCAGCTTTGAATACTCCGCGCCCGGCACTCTGGACGAAGCAGTCTCGCTTCTCCAGAAGCTGGGCCCCGACGCCAAGATACTCTCAGGCGGACAGAGCCTGATCCCGATGATGAAGCTGAGGCTCGCATCGCCTCCGCACATCATCGACATCAATTGCATCCCCGGTCTCGATTACATCTCTGAAGTCGATGGCACGTTGAGAATCGGCGCATTGGTGAGGGAGAGCGATCTCGAACGCTCGACTCTGGTGAAGTCGCGTTGCCCGATCCTTATCGACACGAGTTCAGTGATCGCCGACCCGCTGGTGCGAAACCAGGCCACAGTGTGCGGTAATCTCGCCCACGGCGATCCCGCAAACGACCATCCTGCAACTATGCTCGCTCTTGGAGCGGTGGTAGTTGCTGTCGGGCCGGCAGGCCAGCGAGAGATCCCCATCGAGGACTTCTTCCCTGCTCTGTTCACCACTGCTCTTCAACCGGACGAGATTCTCAAGGAGATCAGGATCGCAATTCCTCCGCCCTCCAGCGGAGGCGCCTATCTGAAGCTCGAGAGGAAGGTCGGAGACTACGCAACGGCCGGCGTCGCAGTGCAGATCACGCTCAACAGTTCGGGCGCTTGCCAACGAGCCGGTGTCGGGTTGACCAATGTGGGCTTTACTCCGTTGAAGGCACGACAGACCGAAGCTTTCTTGCAGGGCAAGATGCTTGATGAGGCTGTGATCAAAAAGGCTGCCACGCTTGCGGCCGGGGAGTCTCAACCTGTCGACGACATCAGGGGATCGGCCGAATATAAACGGGATCTTGTTCGGGTGCTCGGCGCGCGAGCGCTCAAACTCGCACTTGCGCGCGCGAAAGGAGGAGCTTAACCATGGCCAATATCAAAGTGAGAGTCAACGGCGTAGAGCACACGGCGGACGTGGAGCCGAGGCTGCTCCTGGTCCACTTCCTTCGCGAGAACCTTCGCCTCACCGGCACGCACATAGGCTGCGAGACGAGCCACTGCGGCGCCTGTACAGTCGTGATGGATGGCAAGGCCATGAAGTCATGCACCGCATTCGCAATCCAGGCCAACGGGCGCGAGGTCCTCACGGTTGAAGGTCTCGAACAGGACGGGAAGCTTCATCCTATTCAAGAAGGATTTTTTCAAGAGCATGGCTTGCAGTGCGGATACTGCACGCCCGGCATGCTGATGACCGGGTACGCCTACCTTCAGACCAATCCGAGTCCCTCTGAAGATGAGATTCGCCACGCGATCTCGGGCAATCTGTGCCGCTGCACCGGGTACGTCAACATCGTGAAGGCGTATCAATACGCCGCTCAGAAGCTGCAGCTTGGAGGTGCATAACATGGAACCGAGAACGTCAGCAGAGATCGGCGGCATGGGCCATTCAGTCAAGCGAAAGGAAGACCCCCGCTTCATTCGAGGCCAGGGGAATTATGTCGACGACGTCGTGCTGCCCGACATGCTCTACCTCGACATCGTCCGAAGCCCTTACGCCCACGCCAGGATCAAGAACATCGACACATCGAAGGCGCTCGCCATCCCTGGCGTGCTCGCCGTCATAACCGGGCAGGACCTTGCAAAGTACAACCTTCACTGGATGCCAACGCTAATGTCGGATACCCAGATGGTGCTACCGGTCGAGAAGGTCATGTACCAGGCGCAGGAAGTCGCGGCCGTTCTGGCTACCACTCGATACATAGCGGCCGATGGAGTCGATGCCGTCGAAGTCGACTACGATCCTCTGGAGGTCGTTGTCGATCCAAAGAAAGCCTTGCTCCCTGATGCGCCCGTTCTTCGGACCGATAAGGAAGGAAAGAAAGACAACCACATCTGGCATTGGGAATGGGGCGACAAAGCGGCTACCGACAAGACGTTCGCCGAGGCCGAGGTAACCGTAAAGGAAGAGATCTATATCCCGAGGATCAACGTCGCGTCGATAGAGACCTGCGGTTGTGTCGCGCACTTCAACAAGGTCAGCGGGAAGCTGACGGTTTGGATGACGACGCAGGCGCCGCATGCTATCAGGACGGTCTTCGCACTTGTCGCCGGGCACGTCGGACTGGCCGAGCACAAGATTCAGATCATCTCGCCGGACATCGGCGGAGGCTTCGGGGGCAAGGTGCCGGTCTACCCCGGCTACGTGATTGCCGTTGCGGCCTCAGTGCTCACCGGCAAGCCGGTCAAGTGGATCGAAGATCGGATGGAGAACCTCCAGGCCTCTTCGTTCGCGCGGGACTATCACATCACTGCTGAGCTGGCGGGAAAGAAGGACGGCACGCTCACAGGGCTGCGGATTAAGACCATCGCCGATCACGGCTACACCGACGCCGCGGCCAACCCGTCGAAGTTCCCGGCCGGCCTGTTTCATATCTGCACAGGGTCGTATGATCTCAAAGCCGCGCACGTCGAAGTCGATGGCGCCTACACGAACAAACCACCTGGGGGCATTGCGTATCGCTGTTCGTTTCGCGTGACCGAGGCGGTGCACACGATAGAGCGCCTTGCTGACCTGATGTCACATGAACTCGGCATGGATCCCGCCGAGTTGCGCATGAAGAACTTCATCAAGCCCGAGCAGTTCCCGTATACGTCCGCGCTCGGCTGGGAGTACGACAGCGGCAACTATGCGGGCGCGCTCCAGCTCGCGATGGATAAGATCGGCTACGCGGATCTCCGAAAGGAGCAGGCAGAGAAACGCCAGCGCGGCGAGTTGATGGGGATTGGCATCAGCAGCTTCACCGAGATAGTTGGAGCAGGGCCGTCGAAGGACTTCGACATTCTGGGCTTGAAGATGTTCGACAGCGCCGAAATTCGCGTCCATCCAACAGGCAAGGTCCTAGCCCGGTTCGGCACCAAGTCTCAGGGCCAGGGACACGAAACGACATACGCTCAGATAGTCGCCGAGGAATTGGGCTTCCCGGTCGCCGATATCGCGGTCGAAGAAGGGGACACCGACACCGCGCCCTACGGACTCGGCACATATGCCAGCCGCAGCACGCCGGTGGGCGGCGCCGCCTGTGCGATGGCAGCCCGCAAGATTCGAGATAAGGCGAAGAAGATCGCCGCTCATCTACTCGAGGCGCATGAAGACGATCTTGAATGGGAAATCGGCAAGTTCTTCGTCAAGGGATCGCCGGACCGCGTAAAGACGATTCAAGAGATTGCGCTCGCCGCCTATACCAACCATCCTCAGGGAATGGAAGCCGGCCTGGAAGCAGTCTCTTACTACGACCCGCCCAATCTTACCTTTCCGTTCGGCAGCTACATCTGCGTGGTCGACATCGACAAGGGAACCGGAGAGGTGAAGATACGCCGCTTCGTGGCCATAGACGACTGCGGAAATATCATCAACCCGATGATCGTCGAAGGCCAGGTTCACGGTGGATTGACTATGGGACTGGCTCCGGCGCTCTACGAGGAGATTCAGTACGACGAAAGCGGCAACATACTGCAAGGGAGCTTCAT
>JBGPFL010000129.1:0-9011 GCA_041483295.1 Blastocatellia bacterium
CCTCCCGATCGCCCACCTCCTCCGCTAAAGCCTCCGCCACCCCAGCCTCCCCGTGAGTTGCTGCACTGGTTGCCAGAGAGAATGTTTACCAGGAGGAATAGCGCTAGTGAAGGATGCGTAATCAGAAGTATGAGGAACAAGACACCGATGACGCCGTAGATGATCAGTCGCGGCGTCGATAGTCGTCCCCCATCGCCCACCGGCTCTCGAGGGGGAACACTGGGAGTGCTATCCGAGAAGCCCTGCCCGCCGATCGTCCCTACGATTGCTTCCAGACCGGCGATGACAGCCCCATCGCGGTCGCCCGCCTGGATTCGCGGGGCGATGACATCATTGATGATACGTGATGCGATCGCATCTGTTACCTGCCCTTCAAGCCCGTAACCAACCTCGATTCGAAGTTGGCGATCATCGGACATGATAAAGAGCACCAGACCATCGTCGATGCCCTTGCGACTTACACAGCAATATTGAGGCCGATAGAACTCCAGTCTTTAGGATGCTTCTGCGGATTTGCGCGCCACTAAGCACAAGGGTGTAATGAGCGAACGCCGACTCGCAGTAATCCAAACGGATTGATGCGCTCAGTTCAGCTAACATGATTCCCTCCTCAAATCAGCCCCCGAATGGTCACTCTTGACCTATTCACCGAGAGGTGCCGAGTCTCCTCAGACCTTCTGAGAGCAACGAAGGCGCCGAATCTCCAATCGCTGTACTTCACTAGATTTCCAACTGCCATCCGCGCAGCTTTGGGCAAAGTCACCCACACAGTGAGCCAAATCGCGCATCGCTCACTATCAGGGCGAAAAGGTCAACCGCAAGCAGAGGGCACGACGGGGAGGTGTCTAAGGATGTCTCTCGAATGGACCTAGCCTCAACCGCACGATACTAATGGTCAGTGTATTGGTTCAGCCGAAATGACTAGGTTTGGAGCTGGAAATAAGTAACGGTTTTGGGGTGCAGACTTTTCTGTCGTAGACTCAACCGAAACGGAAGGAGGAACGACGATGGCAAAGTCTAAGAAGCGATGGTCGGGCGAGGAAAAGCTCGAGATTCTCAAGGAAGGCCAAACAAGTGGCGCCTCGATCTCTGAGGTCTGCCGCCGTCACGGAATCAACCCAGCGCAGTACTATCAGTGGCTCAAGGCTAGCGAAGAAGGCGCGAAGCAGGCTCTGAGCCGAAACGGAAAAGAGAAACCCTCGCAACGCGAGGAGCGGCTGCTGCGCGACCTGGAACGGATGAAAGCGGTGATCGTGGAGATCACTGCCGAGAACCTGGATCTAAAAAAAAGTCTTGGGGAGTAGCCGACAAATGCCGCTTCAGCGCCGAAGAGAAAGAACAGATTCTAGACTGCGTCGAGGAGACTCGCTCTCGCAGCGAGGTAAAGGTGGAATGGGTCCTCGAGAGACTGGGACTGGTAAGAATTCTCTACTATCGGTGGCGCCAACGACGAGCACGAGGACAATTGGAAGATGTAGCGCCAAAGCCTGTCGACCTCTACCAGGCGACCGCCGAAGAGGAAGAAGCGGTGAAGAGATTTGCGCTCTCGCACCCCAAAGATGGCTACCGGAGGCTGGCCTGGATGATGGTGGATCAGGATGTGGCCTACCTCAGCCCAAGCAGCGTCTATCGGATATTGGATCGGGACAATCTGCTGTGCCGATGGAACCCGCGTCGATCAGTGGGAACCAAACCAGAACCGCCTACTGCTCCACATCAACGGTGGCACACCGACTTGATGTATCTGTGGATCAACGGGCGATGGTACTTCTTCATCGGAGTGCTGGATGGATACTCGCGCTACATTGTGCACTGGGAGTTGCTGGCCAGCATGCGAGCCGAAGAGGTAAGCCTCGTCGTTTTGGCTGCGCTGGAGAAGTATCCCGGTCTTCGCCCGTGCCTCATTCACGACAACGGGACGCAATTCACCAGCAAGGAGTTTCGAGCCCTGATCAAGCAGTTCAGCTTGAAGCAGATTCACATCCGGATCCGTCACCGGCAGTCGAATGGAAAGATGGAGAGGTTTCACCGCAGCCTACGTCAGGAAGGGCTTTCGGATCAGGAACTCGAAAACCAATTGCAAGCCAGGGACATCATCGCCGAGTGGGTCGCACACTACAACCAGGAGCGGCTGCATGCGGGACTGTCTTACTTGACCCCCGAGGACTGGTTGGTTGGGCGGGACAAGCAGCGGTTGGAGGAGCGGCGACAGAAACTGGAAGCCGCCAAGAAGCGGCGATACCACAGAATTTGAAACGGCGACAGGAACAATCAAAGCCGGACCCGAAACAGGAGGAGTTGAGGCGAGAAGGAATAGATTGTCAAACAACGATCGGGGGCTTTGACCCCGAACCCCCAGGATTTACCGCATTGAGCGGAGCCGGTTAATGCAGAGCCGGCAACAAACTCGTATATGTCGCAGGATAGTGCTCACCCAGCCCCTCCTCCCTCAAAAACGGAGACGTCCTTCATATCAGGAACCCCCCGACGGCCGGTTAGCTGATCTATATAGATCCGGTAGTAGATGGGACTGAAAGAATAATGCTCATCAGAATGCGCGACGGCCACAGAGGCTGGTTCCCACCACATGGCCCGCTTCGTCAACAGCTCATGGGCGTGTCGGCGCGTAATTTCATTTTCGGCCGTGTCCGGCAGCTCCTGGTAGTGGCCAAATACGACCACGCTTGTCCAATCAGAAGCGCTCTTCACATCATCAACTTCAAGGCATACGAGCGGATTGGACCGCATCCATTCGATCTTTTGCCCGATCTGAGAGAAACAAAACATACTGCTCCCATAAAGGTGCGCGCCATCAAACGCAAAATAGATCGGGACAACGTAGGGCTGTCCAGCCCTCGCACACCCGAGTCTCCCGAAGTTCGTACTTGCTAGCACGTGGCGACACTCCGTCGTGGTCATATCCTTTATCAGCATGACACCACCTCCCGCTGACTGTATCCGATAGAGTGCTTCCTAACGCAATCAACGTGCCTTCCTTGCCCTGTTGCATTTCAGCAGCGAATCAAAAACGCTAAGCGTCGGTGGGAGTGCGCAGAGTTTCTTTCGCGTTTGAGAGAAAAGCGTCCAGCGCCTCCTTAGAAGTGCCAACTGCTTGACTCCATACGTTGAAGCTATGGTGCCGAGGGCGGGACTCGAACCCGCACGACCTTTTGGGCCAGAGGATTTTAAGTCCTCTGCGTCTGCCATTCCGCCACCCCGGCACACCTCTTATTTGAGCGACCTACATCATGCCATCAGAAACCATCGTCGACAATGTAGGGGATACTGTAGCGGGTAGACCATGTCTTTCACAACATTTGTTGACCTGGACCGGTCTGAATAGAACAGCCAGCCTTTCGCTTGGCAAAAAGCCTTTGTGGTGAAGTTTTGACCGGCTCCGACTCGCGTCGAAGAAACGCGATAAAGATCCTCGACTAATCTAAGTGGCTGTTCGGTGAAGGTGAAGCGTCTTCCAGGTCTTGGCGACGAACGATTTCAAATTTGAAAACGGCAGCAACCCCAAAAGCTGCCGCCGCCCTTTGCCTGTCTTACACTGTCAACGGTGTCAAGAAAGTTGTTTCACTCTATTGCAATGACCTTTGCTGTGAGCTTACCCACCCTTGATCGACGAACGTTATTCAATCTCCAGCACGAGGTTTTTCTCGCAGAAGTCGAACTCGACCGGATCAGTCTCCACACCGTTATCCAACTTGGCCTTGAAATACCACTCGCAGTTTCCGTTGTCGGTTGACTTGCTCCACTCCATCGTGGCTGTCTTGCCGGCGGCAATGCCGTCTCCGATGTCAAAGTCTCCGTAGCTTTTTCCGTCCGGAGAGGCTAGGAGCTTGACGATGTTGTGAGCAGTTTTGTTATGCACCTTAAAGGTGTAACTGGCGTGGGCACGGCTGACGCCGAAGCTAACCAGCGTGAGCGCACATACGAGCAGAATGATTCTCTTGGAATGTTTTCTAACCATCTCGGATTATTCTCCTGATAAGGTATGTCGGGACGTTGTATGAGGGCAGTCCGAATCTCGCACTGCTTAGACAGTACCATCAACTATTCATTTAGCAATATTAATTATGTAGCCGGCAACCGGACGGAGTTGCTTGATCTCTTTGATCTTGACGAGAGAAGGGGCAGCCACGAATTTGACGAATGACCACAAATGATTCGTGTCAATTTGTGAAATTCGCGTGATTCGTGGTTTCGGCTCTTTGTTATGGTAAAATCTCGCGCCGTGATTCCCGACTACAAACCAACAACACCTGAACGGCTTTATCAGCAGGATGAGTCTGAGAGGTTCCTTGCTGAATCGCGAGCGCGGTTTGATACAGAGAAAAAGGAGGCTCATAAGAGGCGGCGGCGCGTAGCTGAGTACTGAGTGCTGAGTGGTCTATCAAAGGCGAACTCTCATGACTCAGGACTCAGCACTCAGTACTCAGCACTTCAACACCTCAGTCCCTGATCACATGGCGAAAGCATTGTTCTTCAGTCTACCGCTGCACGGACATATCAATCCTTCGCTGCCCCTGGTCCGAGAGCTCGTCGCGCAGGGTGACGAGATCGTGTTCTACGCCGCCGATGCCTTCGCCGCGAAGATCGAACAGAGCGGCGCCCAGTATCGCCCCTATCGAAACGCGTTTCTTTCGGAGATAACGCAGGTGCCCGAGAGAATGGACCAGCTCTCCTGGCTGCTCATGCGCACAACCGCGGAACTGCTCGGCAACGAACTTGATAACTTTCGCGCAGAGCGGCCTGACTACCTCATCACCGATTCCGTCGCGCCCTGGGGCCAATGGGTCGCCGAAGTTCTCGGCGTGCCGGTGGTGACTTCCGTCCCGACCTTCGCCTTCAACAGGCGCGTACTGGCTTTCGGCCTTGCGCACGGGGTGCTGCCCCGGAGTGGCCGGAGCCTTCTGGCCAAAATGCGACACCTGGGCAAGGCGCTCCTGCTCAGGAGGCGGTTGCGACATCGCTATGGTGTCCGTGGCCCAAGTATGATGGGCTTGATGTTCGGCCGCTCGAACTTGAACATCGTGTATACTTCGCGTCACTTTCAGCCATGCGCGGAAACGTTTGACGATAGCTTCCACTTCGTCGGACCGTCAATTACTCCTCGGACCGAGACCGTCCGCTTCCCCTGGGAACAGGTCAGGCATCCTGTCGTTGTCTATGTCTCGCTGGGTACCCTGTTCAACACCGACACGACGTTCTATCGGAATTGTTTCGAGGCGTTCCAAGGCGAGGATCTTCAGGTGATTATGTCGGTTGGAGCGAATGTATCCCCGCTGAGCCTCGGCGCGGGAGCACCGAACTTCATCGTGCAAAGCTACGCGCCGCAACTCGAGGTGCTCGCGCGCGCCTCGGCATTCGTGACGCACGGCGGCATGAACAGTGTAAGCGAGAGTCTTTCTTACGGCGTGCCCGTCGCGGTCATCCCGCAAATGGGCGAGCAGGAATTCGTGGGACGCAGGGTTGAAGACCTCGGGGCCGGTCTGTATCTTGCGAAGGCGGAGGTCACGGCGGAAAAGCTCCGCGACGCGGTCCGGCGACTTCTCGCGGAGGATCACTTCCGCCGGCAAGCCGCGTTGGTTCGCGAGTCATTCCAGAGCGCGGGCGGTGTCGCGCGCGCCGCCGACATCATCAAGTCGCTCACGAGGTAGCGAGGACGCTCCGAGTCCGCCAATCTATTATCCGCTAATCTCGCGAATAGGCGCGAACCAACAAGACCAAACCTGGGTCCTTAGCGAAGACTCGCGTTATTCGCGGATTACTTCAACGGAATCTGTTATCGCTAATCTCGCGGATAGGGGCGAATCAACAAGACCAGAGGTAATCAGAACCGACGGTTCCAGTTTTGATTGCACCCCTCTCTTCTAGCGGGATTGTAAACCTGATTCAATACCCATATAATCCCGCCTCGGTTGTTCCAACATCATCATAAGAGGTTTGCCATGACACTTCGCGAGTTCTATTTGCAGCGACAACAGGCTGAATTCCCAGTTTTCATGAACGTGCTCAAGGCGCTTCCAGAAGATCGGCTCAGCTACAAGCCTGCTGACCGCTCGCCGTCGGCAGAACAGCTCGTCTGGACCCTAACAGGCGAGCTTTCCGCGTGTCTGGATGTCGTCAGGACGAATCAAGCTGAGTGGAAGTCCCTTCCACCTCCTCCCATCGGTGAGATGCTGGAGTTGTTTGAACGCTGGTCGAACGAGCTGACAGATCTCGTTTCAAAGATGGATGAGGCATCCTGGGACCAACCGGCTAAGTTCTATTACGGCGGCAAGGTCGTGTCGGAGCAGCCGGTGGGGACATTTCTCTGGTTTATCCTTTTCGATGCGATTCACCATCGGGGACAGCTTTCAGCATATCTCCGGCCGATGGGCGGCAAAGTGCCGGCGATCTATGGGCCCTCGGCTGACGCGGCATCGACGTAGTATGCCGGCGACTACAACTTCAGCTGGTTGGGCTCCATATAACACTGCCTGGCAGCGGCGCTTCGAACATAAGGAACCCTGAAGACCCCTACCGCTGAATAGATCCCTCAAGTTCGTTTGGGTTGTAGCAACCTTCGGATGTAGTGTGTCTATTCACCGAAGGCACAACCAGTCAACTCCCACCGACAGGCTATGGCCGGATCACAGAAAAGCACTCGCGTCCGCACTTCGCCCCTCACCGTGCTGAGCGCAGGCGCATTACTGTTCTTACTCATTGGCGGCGGGTTCTACTTTGCTCGGAGGTCCGGCGCCGATCTGCACCGCTATGAGAATGACTTCAACGTCTACTACTTCGCATCCCACGAAGTGCTCGAGAGGCGCGACCCTTATCAAAACTCACTTGGAGAGTGGACGCCTTACCTGTACATGCCCTTGCTTGCCGAGTTGATCATCCCGCTTGCCCTCCTGCCGCTGCCGGCCGCCGCTTACTTTTGGTTTCTGATCGGCGCGACATCGCTGATCGCCGCAGCCTGGACGTCAGCCACCCTGGCGCTCAAGGACGCGAACAACAACTCAGGCTCACAGCGCTTCATCGTAGCGGCGCTCGCCGTTGCAGTCGTGATCAGGTTCGCTCTCGACAACTTCGATTTCGGCCAGGTGAATACCCTGGTCGCGGCGCTTTCGGTCGCGCACGTCTTTCTCTACGAGAAGAATCGAAAATTGTCGTCGGCAGTCGCCCTCGTGCTGGCAGCCTCGATCAAACTCGCGCCTCTCATTCTGCTCGTCTATCATCTCGCCAAGCGAAGAGTGAAGTTTGTCGCAGCCTGCGTGGCCCTGTTCCTGGCAATCACAGCTTTGAGCTTGACGCCTTTCGGCTCCCGCGCGCCCGCCGCATTCCAGACCTTCTTTCACAGAACTGTGAAGAACGAACAGGGATTCGACCTCGCCTATTCGGGTAATCAATCGTTGAGAGGGGCCGTCGCTCGGCTGCGCGGCGATGACGAGGAATCAGCTCGCGTCCCAGCCGACCCGATTACGCTGGCAATCTCTCTGGCGATGTTGGCGGGATCGGCGCTCACGGCAATGCGCAAACCGGGATCCTCGACTTCAATTGCCTCACTGTTTTGTTGCATCCCGCTACTAACGCCCCTCGCCTGGAAGGGCCAGTTCGTAGTGCTGATCTTTCCCGCCGCGCTTCTGATATCGGAGATCGTCTCGAGGCGGAGAACGAAACTCAGTTACGGTCTCATCACCGTTCTGATTGCGGTCTTTGCTCTCTTTAATCTCACAAGCCCCAGGATCATAGGTCTGGCGGCATCCGAATGGGTCGACCGGCATTCGCTGATCTTTTCGGGGGCGATGCTGATCTATCTGGCTTCAATTTGGTTTGCCTGGCGGCCGTTGAGATCGCAAGGCAATGACAACCCTCCCGGGGTTTGCTAATCTGCTGAAGGAAGCGGAGAGATCACTGCGCGACCTTCAGCCGCAACCAACCTCTGCGCGCCTCCGCGCCCTCTGTGGTTGACTCTTCTCAAGCGAATCGACCACCGCAGAGGACGCAGAGGTACGCAGAGAAACCTCAGAAAACCAGAAGTTGGGGGGTTTGCTACACAATGAGCACAAGAGAGCGCGGCGAGCGAAAGGCCGCGACCAGTTCGGGTATCGAGATGAAGGAGGTCTTCCGGCCCGAGGATGCCGCCATCGAATATGAGCGCGACCTTGCCGATCCCGGACAGTTCCCTTTCACCCGCGGCCCGCACCCAACGATGTATAGGGGCAAGGTCTGGACTATGCGGCAATACGCGGGCTATGCATCCGCCGCGGAATCGAATGCTCGATATCGGTACCTGCTTGAGCAGGGACAGACCGGCTTGTCGGTCGCGTTCGATCTCCCCACACAGATGGGCTATGATTCGGACCATCCGATGGCGCTGGGCGAAATCGGCAAGGTCGGCGTTGCGATCGACACCCTCGACGACATGGAGCAGCTCCTGGAGGGTATACCGCTCGATCGAGTGTCGACCTCGATGACGATCAACTCGACGGCGGCGATCCTGCTAGCGATGTACATCGCGGTCGCGAAGAAGCAAGGCGTATCGCCAGCCGAGATCTCCGGCACCGTTCAGAACGATATCTTAAAGGAGTACATCGCGCGCGGGACCTACATCTATCCGCCGCGTCCAAGCCTCAGGCTCGTGACGGACATATTCGACTTCTGCGGCCGCGAGGTGCCGCGGTTCAACACGATTTCGATTTCGGGATATCACATTCGCGAGGCGGGATCCACCGCCGCGCAAGAGGTGGCCTTCACGCTCGCCGACGCGATTGCCTATGTGCAGGCGGCGATTGAGCGAGGACTCGAGGTCGACCGGTTCGCGCCGCGCATAGCCTTCTTCTTCAATTCTCACAATCAGTTTTTGGAAGAGGTCGCCAAGTTTCGAGCGGCCCGTCGCATGTGGGCCCACATAATGCGAGAGCGCTTCAACGCTCGCGATCCCCGATCGCAGATGCTTCGTTTCCACACGCAGACAGCCGGCTCGACGCTTGCGGCTCAACAACCGGAAGTGAACA
>JBGPFL010000130.1:0-8935 GCA_041483295.1 Blastocatellia bacterium
TCCCGCCGTGAAGTCCGCATTCAGTCTTCTGGTGACCCGACCAGCGGCCGGCGCGTTCGTCTTCACCATCCCGGACGGCGCGCGTGCAGTGAGTGCAGCCTATGCTCGGGTAGCCCTGGTCATGCAGCGGGTTGTAAGGCACTTCATTCTTTTCGAGGTAGCTCCAGAGGTCGCATTTCGTCCATCGAACCAATGGATTGACCTTCACCAATTTCCACGCGTAATCCCATTCAACGACCCGGGATCCCGCACGCGCAGTAGACTGATCGCGGCGAATTGCGGTCACCCAGGCGGCGTGGCCGCTGAGGGCCTCCTTAAGCGGCTCGAGCTTTCTGATCCGGCAGCACAGGTCCGGATCGCGCGACCAGAGACGAGGACCAAACTGAAGGTCTTGAGCCTCCGGCGAGAGATCTGTTCCAAACCCCTTAATCTCGATTCCGTAACGCTGCTCGATGCGGCGTCGCAGCTCATAGGTCTCCGGAAATAAGAAACCAGTGTCGATGAAGAAGACATTCGGATTCGGATTGATCTTAACCGCAATGTCCATCACCGCCATTCCTTCGGCGCCGAAGCCTGTGGCGATCACCAGGCGATCTGCGAACTGGTCAAACGCCCATTGCAGGATCTCTTTAGGCGTCGCCCGCTCGAGCCGACTGCCGGCCTCTTCTAATTCCATGAGCGCGAGGGTCTGGGGAACGGAACCGGTGATTTCGTGCAGCGCTTGTGCCATTGCGTTTCTCCGACTATGCCTCGACCGCTTCGACCTCGGCGATTTCAAATGCCGGGCGGCCGAACCAGTGCAGTTTCTCTTTTAGTGACACCACCTCGCCGATGATGGCGATTGCAGGCGGCGCGATTCTGGCCTTGAATTCTAGGGCCTCCCGCTCATCCTGAGCTGCAAGATCTTCGAGCGTGCCGGTGTAGACTTCCTGGTGTTCGTAGGTACCCCACCGGATGATTGCGATGGGAGTCGATGGGTGGCGGCCGTTTGCTATGAGGTCGCCTGCGATACTGGTGATTGTCTCAGCGCACATGAAGACGACCAGGGTGTCTGCAGCGTGCGCCGCGCGCGACCAGTCAATGGCTTTGCGTTTTTTGTGGCCGTCGTGGCCTGTGATAAATGCAACGCTTGAGGAGTGATCGCGATGTGTGAGTGGAATGCCGGCATAAGCGGCTGCTGCGATGCCCGCCGAAATTCCGGGGATGACTTCCCAGGCGACCTCCGCTTCAACCAGCGCTTCGGCTTCTTCTCCGCCCCGGCCGAAGATAAAAGGATCCCCACCTTTCAGTCTCGCGACGACTTCACCCCGGCGGGCGCGTTCGATAAGGATGCCATTGATTTCAGCCTGGGATATGTAAGGCTCACCCGATCTCTTGCCCACATAGATCAACTCTGCGCCGCGCCGGGCATGGACCAGCACTTCAGGATTGACCAGGTAGTCATAGACGATCACGTCGCTGGCGCCAATGGCTTCCGCGGCTCGAATCGTGAGCAGCTTCGGATCGCCAGGGCCGGCGCCGATCAAGTAGACCTTTCCAACTGTGCTCCCGTCGCTCATCGCTGTTCCCAGTGCCCCGCTCCGCCCCCCCCCAAATCAAAAACCCACTATCGGAACGGATCCGATAGTGGGTTGCTGTAGCCCTATTGTGAGCTTAGCGCTCAGGTATTATAGCAAGGGGTTCCACTAAAGGCTCCGCTGTCTGCGCCACGCGGGCGCATTATACAGATGCAACATATGCAGAGCCTAAATCGCTTCATGAAATTACTCAGCACGCTCACACGAGCGCTCAACGAGCCACAGATATACCATGTGCCGAGTCCGCGGGTCAAGCATTTTTTTAAACTTAAGTGACTCACTTACTTTATTCCGTTTCTCGTTGCTCGTTTCTCGTTGCTCGTTTAGCGTTTAGCGTTTGGGCTTCTCCTTCGGATCGGAACTCCTGGGGAGCAAGAACGGAAACGAGAAACCAGAAACGAGGAACGAGAAACCAGGAACGAACTTCTGATTTCGCGCGAGTGGCTGCTATCATCCACGGTTCCAGGTGAACGAGAAACGAGAAACGACAAACGAGAAACAGAGATATGATCGTAATGAAGTTCGGAGGCACGTCGGTCCAGGACGCAGCGGCACTCAACCGGGTAGCTCAGATAGTCTGGGATCGAATCGCGCGCAAGCCGGTAGTTGTGGTTTCGGCGATGGCGAAGGTCACAGATTCCCTGCTCAAGATCGCAAGGACTGCCATGGAGCGTCGCTACGAGGAAGCCGCTCCGGTTATTGAGCAACTCCGCCATCGGCACGTGGCTACTGCCCGAGAGTTGCTCGCCAAGGGCGGCGCGACCTCCGCCGACGGATACTCGCTGGAGTGGGCGGAACGAAGTATAGAGTATCAGTTTGGCGAACTCAGCAGCATGGCGCGATCGGTCGCCACGCTCGGCGAGCTCACCCCGCGAAGTCAAGACGCCATCGTCTCATTCGGCGAGCGCTTGTCGTCGCTGCTGGTTGCAGTTGCTTTTCACCGAAGGGGTATTCCAGTAGAGTTGGTGGACTCTCGCCACTTCGTGATAACCGATAACAACTTCACTGCAGCCGCGCCCGAGATGCGGGCCACCCAGCGGCGCGCGAGAGAGGTTCTTCTCCCGGTCATCGAGTCCGGCTGCGTGCCCCTCGCTCAGGGCTTCATCGGCTCCACGGCGGACGGCGTAACTACCACCATCGGCCGCGGCGGGTCGGACTATTCGGCGGCGATCATCGGCGCGGCGCTGGGCGCTGACGCCATCGAGATCTGGACCGACGTGGATGGATTGATGACGGTCGATCCTCGCGTAGTCCCCGAAGCCCGGCGGATCCGAGTCATCTCGTTTGCGGAAGCCGCCGAACTGTCGCACTTCGGAGCCAAAGTGCTGCACCCAAGCACCGTCCTGCCGGCCGTTGAGCGGAACATACCCGTTCATATCTTCAATACTCACAATCCTGCGGGAGAGGGCACCCTGATCGTTTCAACACCGAAGCCGTCGCGCAATCCAATAAAGTCGATTGCGTTCAAGCGCGGCATTACCATTGTCAATGTCAGCTCGACGCGAATGGTGCTCGCCTATGGATTCTTGAGGGCGATCTTCGAGGTCTTCGACCGGCACCACACCTCAGTCGACGTGGTCACAACATCCGAAGTCTCTGTTTCGATGACGCTGGATAACACCGACAGGCTTGAAGCTATCAGGCTGGACTTGAGCGCTCTCGGCGAGGTTACCGTGGAGGCGAGCAAGGCGATCTTTTGCGTCGTCGGCGATCATGTGAAGTTCACTCCTGGGGTCGCAGCCAGATTGTTCCGGGCCATTCAGCCCACCAACGTGAACATGATCAGCCAGGGAGCGTCGGAGATCAATCTGACCTTTGTAATCGACGAGAGCGAAGCCGACCACGTGGCTCGCTCGCTGCACAAGGAGTTCTTTTCTGAAGTTGACCCGGAAGTATTCGGGTGAGTGTCGTTTCTCGTTTCTCGTTCCTCGTTGCTCGTCCTCCCTTGCCAGGCCAACGAGAAGCGAGGAACGAGGAACGAGAAACGTTCCTTAACTCCCGGGAGATTTACTATTGCCCGGGGTGCTGTAGTGTTGTACTCTCAAACTGTTCGGGAGAGGCCCCCGCCACGGCGTAAGCCGGGGCGGGGTTTTCATTTAGTGAGGTGTATTCAGTGAACCAGGAAACGCTCAATCAGTTTCTCACCATCGGCGTACAGAACAAGGCTTCAGACGTCCATCTTCAGGTGGGCGAGCATCCGTTGCTGCGAATCAACGGCCAGCTGAATCAAGTCAGGTATCATCCTCTCACTCCCGACGAGATGAGCGAAATCGTGACGAGCCTTGCCGGGGAGGTGCGATTTCAAAAGGAGCTTGCCCAGCGAGATGAATTCGATGTCTCTTACGAGATGCCCGGAGTCTGCCGCTTTCGCGTGAATGTCTTCAGACAGCGCGGTTCGTACGCGGCGGTGCTGCGTGTGGTGCCGCTGCAGGTCAAGACCTTCGAGGAATTGAATCTCCCTAACGTAATGACCAAGATCGCCAACCTCCGGCGAGGGCTGGTGCTCGCCTCCGGCGCAACCGGCAACGGCAAGTCGACCACGATCGCGGCGATCATCGAACATATCAACCGAACTCGGAAAGCACACATCGTGACTATCGAAGAGCCCATCGAGTTTCTATTCAAGAACAAAATGTCGGTTGTGTCCCAGCGTGAGGTAGGAACGGACACCGGCAGCTATACGAGCGCCCTTCACGCAGCAATGAGACAGGACCCGGACGTGATAGTAGTAGGGGAGATGCGAGAACGCGCTACCGTAGACATCGCGCTCAAGGCGGCCGAGACCGGACACCTGGTCATCTCGACGATTCATACTCCGGACGCGCAACGCACGATCGGCCGCTTGATCAACTTCTTTCCGGTCGAAGAACAGGCGGTGGTTCGAGAACGCCTGGCCCAGAACCTGATGGCGGTCGTCAGCCTGCGGCTCCTGGCCGGATGCAACGGCTTTGGCCGGCTGCCCGGAGTCGAAGTGATGCTTGTGACTCGGAGTATTGAGGAGTGCATTCGCAATCCGGAAAAGACTTCCGAGATCCAGCACTATATACAACGTGGGACTGAGATCGGCATGCAGACCTTCGATCAGCATCTCGTTCAGCTCCTGCGCGAAGGGAAGATCTCGCTGGAGGCTGCCAAGCTTGCGGCTACCAACCCGGCCGAGATGGAGCTCATGCTCACCATCGAATAACATCCCGACTTCAAGCTTCACGCCTGAAAGATGGGGCTGATGTCCGATGCAATGAAGTCGGCCACGGCCCGGGCAAGCTCGTCGAGGCGGCCTTCAAAGAAGTGATCTGCTCCTTCGATGATTCTCAACTCCTTCGGATCTTTCAATCTACCGAAAAACTTTTCGAGATCCTCAACCGTGCCGAATTGATCAAGCGAACCCTGAACAAAGAGCTTCGGCGCGACGCACGACTCCGCCTCCCTCAGGTCGTATTTCGAGACCGGGGTTCCGGCCGCAACAAGAGCGTGGGTGCGACTATCTTCGCAGGCGGCTCGAAGCATGACCGCCGCGCCAAATGAAAAACCCGCGAGCCACAGCTCGACGGCCGGATACCTCTCCAGGACGAAACGAATGGCTGCGCGCAAGTCGTCCTCCTCTCCGACTCCATTCGCGTGTTCGCCCTGGCTCTTCCCGGCGCCGCGAAAGTTGAACCTTAGAACCGCAAAGCCCGACATCTGAAACGTCTTCGCAATTCGGTAGACCACTTTGTTATGCATAGTCCCGCCGAAGAGCGGATGAGGATGGCATACGATTGCAGCTCGGGTGATCGAGCCGTCGGGTTCCTTGAGTACTGCCTCCAAGCGGCCGGCTGGGCCTTCAATGAATGTGTTCCCGGTTAAATCCGTCATTCGACGCCATGCTATCACAGCCGAACCGCCCTCGTAGCTCGGGTGCGCGTCACGATTTTGCGCGAGAAGCCAGGGACAGCTCGACCGTCGCAAGAGGATTCTTCACCGCAGAGGCACAAAGAACGCAGAGACATGGGCCGCAACCAAACCCTGCGTCTCTCCGCGGCGGGAGCAATGAAGGACGAAAGAGGAACACGACGGACACAGGGAGCAACGAATGAAATCAGAATCGCAAATCGAGGGCCTGACCCCGTCAACCCTGATTTCCTTCTTCACTGCCACGCCGTCCGTGGGGAGTGCGCAAAAATTGTGACGCACCCTCGTAGCTCAACCTCGTTGCGCGCCTGCTCGGTGCGTGCTAGATTCATCGGCACTTCTCCTGAGGAGCTCCAAACGATGAAGAGATTCCTGGTGGTGGTCTTGATCCTTCTAGTTCAGTGCTCGGACGCGATCCGGGCCCAGAGCGGGCGCGCGGCCGAACCCGACTGGAACAAGAGGGGCGACGAAGCTATCGCGCTTCTTGTGAACTACGTTCGGATCGACACGACTAACCCTCCCGGCAACGAAGCACGGGCAGCAAATTTCTTCGCGCGCATTCTTGAGAAGGAAGGAATCGACTACAAGGTCTTTGACTCCGAGCCGGGGCGCGCCGTCCTCTACGCCAGACTCAAGGGCAATGGACGCAAGCGGCCTCTGATCCTGCTCAACCACACGGATGTCGTTCCCGCGGACAGGCAGTTTTGGTCGGCCGACCCATTCAGCGGCCTCATTCGCGACGGCTATCTCTACGGCCGCGGAGCGCTCGACATGAAGAGCCTGGGCGCAGCACAGTTCATGACCTTGCTGTTGTTGAAGCGCACTGGGGTCCCGCTCGACCGCGATGTCATCTTTCTCGCAACTCCGGACGAGGAAGCCGGAGGCCGCGCAGGCGCCGGCTGGTTCGTTCGAAATCATCCGGAGCTCATACGAGACGCCCAGTTTCTGATCACCGAAGGAAGCAGCAATCTGGTCGCGGGGAGTCGCCGCATCTACTACGGCATCGGGACAACCGAAAAGACGCCGTGCTGGTTGAAGCTCACCGCCAAAGGCACCGCCGGACACGGTAGCGTCCCGAGGCACAACTCCGCCCCTTCGCGGCTGCTTCGAGCGCTCGGCAGACTCGAAGCCTATGAGTCTGAGCCGAAGCTAGTGCCGGCCGTCGAGCGCTACTTCCGCGCGATCGCCGGCCTTCAGAGTGATCCCAATCTGAAGCGCGCCTGTTCCGATGTGGCCGCCGCACTTCGCGACCCGGTTCTGCGCGACCTCCTTCTTTCAAACCCGCAGAATGCCGCCCTGCTGCGCAACACGATCCAGCCAACAGTAGTCAGCATCGGCAGCAAGACCAACGTGATTGCTCCCATCGCGACTGCGGAGATCGATTGCCGCTTGTTGCCGGGAGAGAAGCCCGGGGAGTTCATATCCGAGGTCAAGAGAGTGATTGGCGATCCCGCTATCGAGGTCGAAACACTGTTGGCCTTTGGCGCAAGCGAGTCGCCGGCCGATACAGATCTGTACCGCGCCATAAGCGCAGGAATACTAGCCGAAGATCCGAACGCAGTGTTTGTGCCGACGGTTCTGGCGGGATTCACCGACAGTCATTTCTTCCGCGACCTTGGAATCGTGTCCTACGGATTTTCGCCATTCTTCATTCAGTCGCAGGACTACAACGGGGTTCACGGCAACGACGAGCGCATTCCGGTGGCTGCTGTTCGGGAAGGCACGCAACTTCTTTATCGTATAGTCCGCAGTTTCTGCAACACGCAGCCCTGAGCCGGAGGCGATTATTCGATAGCCCGGAGGTGACTATTCTATAGAGCCCCCACACGCGGGAATACAGGAGGCATGCGATGAAGACCTTGTTGCTCCTGCGGCACGCGAAGTCGAGTTGGGGGGATTCGTCCGCCCGCGATTTCGACCGGCCGCTCGCGCCGCGCGGAATCGCCGATGCACCTCGAGTTGGCCACGCTCTTCAACAGCGAGTGCCTCTGCCTGATCTGATCCTTAGCTCGCCCGCCTTGCGCGCAACTCAGACCATCGAGGCCGTTGTCAAAGCATCCGGGCTGCTGGTCCGTCCTCAGTTCGACAATAACATCTACGGCGCTTCCTCGGCCGAATTACTGGAGATCGTGAGGCGCATTCCGGACACCAGCTTGTGCGCGATGTTGGTTGGGCACAATCCGGGCTTTGCGGATCTTGTCTCGCGGTTGACGGACACGAGCCACGATATGCCCACGGCTGCGCTTGCCTGTGTGGAGTTTCAGATCAAGAGCTGGGCAGACGTTGAGCATGGCGAGGATGGCGGCGGCAAGCTCGCATGGTTGATCACTCCGAAGCTGCTTGGAGACAAAGCTATCGATTGAGGAGATGTTTTATGGACGACGCAATACTGCGCGAGAGCCTGGTAAAACTGCTGCGCGGAAAGCAGGCGCACGTGAGCGTGCGGCAAGCGATCGAGGGCCTCAAGCCTGAACTCCGACACGTGCGTCCGCACGCCGGACTGCACTCGGTTTGGGAAGATCTCGAACACATGCGAATCGCCCAGGAAGACATACTCCGCTACACGCTTGATGCGTCGTGGCAATCGCCCGAGTGGCCCGGCGGCTACTGGCCCCGGCCGGAAGAGCAAGTGACTGATGAGATGTGGGAGTCCTCGGTTGCCGCCTTCTTTTCGGACCTCGAGGAAGTGATCAAGCTGGTGACAGACACCACCATCGATCTGACGGCATCGATCCCACACGGTGAAGGTAAGACTTATCTGCGGGAAGTTTTTCTTGTGGCAGATCACAATGCGTATCACCTCGGTCAGATTGTCCAGACAAGGCGACTGCTGGGCAATTGGAGCGCTTAGCCTTTCTCGTTTCTCGTTTCTCGTTTCGCGTTCGTCCTCTTTGATCGGGACCGAACGCTGCGAGCGAAAGAACGAGAAACGAGAAACGAGAAACGAACTTCTCATCTGGGCCGGCGGCGCCATATGATCACCTGCAGCACAAAGATCATTATGAAGTTCCCGGCCACCAGCGCCAATCCATATCTGAGCCCACGAGACTCAGCAATCTGTCCCACCGCCCACGGCATCATCATTCCCCCGATGAGCGATATGGCGAACAGCACTCCAAAGACCGTCCCGAGGTAGGAATGAAAGCTGCTCGCCGCCTGCGAAAGCGTGGTCGGGAAGATGCTCGCGAAGCTCAGCCCAATGATCGCCAGCGCGACGGTTGCAACCTCCTGAGTAGGGCTGAAGGCTAAAAGCCCGGCACCCAATGCCGAACCGAGGGCGCTTACCAGCACCAGCATCGTTGATGTGATCCTTAGCACCAGTCTGCTGGCGATTATCCGGCCAACCACGAAGCAGCCCCAGTAGACCGCGAGCAAGTACGAAGCGGTCGAAATAGAGCTGCCCAGATTGCGCCTCAGGTAGGTCGAAGTGTATCCGCTAATGATGAATTCGCTGCCCGACTGAAAAA
>JBGPFL010000131.1:0-8896 GCA_041483295.1 Blastocatellia bacterium
ACGTAACAAAGCTGCTCCCATCGCTAATGAAGAGATTGGGAACGTCGTGCGCCCGATGGTACTTATTAACCACTGACCTATTCGCCTCTTCGCCCATCCGGCAAGTTCCCAGCAGATGAAAGCCAAACGACTGCTCTCTTACGGGGCGACTCCATTGTTTGCGCGCGCCCGCCGCCTGGAGAAGCTCCTTACATCGTTCCTGGAAAAACTGCATCGTTTTCAGATCTTCCACATGATCTTTGTAGGTGACGCGCACGGCGGGCAGGCCCCACGCATCTTTCACGTCAGGGTCGAGAGATATGCTATTTGTTTCTACCGGCAGAGAAGTTGTGTGGCCGTTTGCATGTACGGTCCGCGTGTAGTGTTCGCGCAGCATCGCTTTATATTCGCGACCCCACCGGGGCGCATCAGGCGGCAGGCCCCGCAGAGCAAAACCCATGGGGTAAGAAACGAATCGCAAATCCATGCCCCCGCCGCCGTAGAACCCCCGTTTTGGATCGCTGTCGTAAAAGTCGTGAATCACTCTGCTCACAGGCACGCTCTTGAATTCGTTCAGCGGATGCTCGAACAATGCCGAGGCTTGAGCGTGGCCGTTAAACATCAGGTACTTGCCCACCTTGCCACTTGAATTGGCGAGACCGTGCGGAAACAGAGAAGTCTTTGACAAGAGCAAAAGGCGAGGGGTCTCGGCTCCATTGGCGCAAATCACCACCGCCTTTGCGCTTTGGAAATGCTCCTGACGGTTCTCATCGAAGTAGGTGACACCAGTGACGAGGCCTGCTTTATTGACTTCAATCTTTCGCACGTAGCTGTTCGGGCGGATTTCACACAGACCCGTCTTCTCGGCTTCCCGGATGACGGTTGCCAGCGTGGACGACTTGGCTGCGACTTCGCATCCGAAGTATTCGCAGAAGCCACAGTGCAGACAAGCGTTGCGGCCGCGATAGGGCTCGGAGATGATTGCCATGGGAGCTGGGAAGGCATGCCATCCCAGTTTGCTCGCCCCTCGCTCGGCGAGCACGCCGGAGGATTTGATGGGAAGCGGAGGCACAGGGTAAGGCTTTGAACGGGGAGGGTCAAACGGACTGGCTCCCGCGAGTCCTGATACGCCCAGTTCCCATTCGGCCTTTGTATAGTAGGGCTCGAGCTCTGAATAAGTGATCGGCCAGTTGGCAAAGCCCGTTCCCGCTATCGCTCCCAGACGCGTGCGCTCGACAAAATCTATTTCATGAAAGCGCCAGTAGTTGGCGGTGAAGTGAACAGTGCTTCCGCCGACCATGCGGCCATAGATTATGGCCGGCTGTTCTTTCGCCTTCTCTTTTTCCGTCTTGCGAAAAGTGTTTGGCTGACGTTTGTAGTCATTAGTGATCGCTTGTTGCCGCATGTATTTCAACTCGTCATGCTCGAAGTCCGGCTCCTTCATGTAGGGTCCTTGTTCGAGGACGACGACCCGAAATCCGGCCGTGGATAGCTCCTTGGCGATGACGCCGCCCGCAGCGCCCGCACCGATAATCACAAAATCAATCTCCGCGTTCGCGGTAAAGTGAGCCCGTTCGTTTGTCATTTATTCAGGTTCTCCAATTACTCTTTGGCTTTGTAGTCGCGGTCATAAGAACCGAAGGGGGCCTTGAAGAAGAACTGGTCCTCAAAGCCGATCAGCTTCCAGCCGATCTTATTATAGTTGCCCCCATACTCTGGATTGGAGAACATCCCGAGTATTGTCATCGTGCGAACAAGCTCGAAGAACTGGCTCGTTTCGATTGCCTTGAGCAGCGTGATCTGTTGCTCGGCCCTGAGATCCGAGAATCGCTTTGTCTTGCCGAAGTGCTTCCTGGCCTTCTTCTGAAGTTGCTTCAGGCCCTCAACGAAGGCTGCGCGCTCCTCGGCTGCAAATGTGGCCAGCGCGCGATCGATGAAATAGATGACTCGGGCTTCGCGGGCGCCGGGCGTGTCGTCCGTTGGAATTATTTGAGCCGCCATGGCCTCGACCTCGGCGGCGTCCTCGGGAGCGAAGAATTCAAATCGGGATGGCGATTCCGATTGTGCAGCTCGATGAGCGTGCTCCTGAGCGGCGATGATCTCAGGCAAGTAAGACGCAAGCCAGACAGAGCCCAGGCCTGCGCATGACTTCATTATGAAGAGTCGACGGGAAATGTCTGGATTGTCCATTGAACCTCGCTGAAACGCCGATGGCTCGGAGCCAGTCTGACGCACATCAAACCCGATTCGATAGTTCTTTCGCGGCGAGATCGGTGACCTAAGAGTGCAGAGAGATTTTGAAGACGACCTTATGAGAGCGGAAAAAGTTACATTACACCAGTCATGAAAGTCAATGGCAAAGAGCCCGCAGGGGGGCGTCAACCACTGGTTGGTCCTGCAAGGACACCGGCTTGGTGCTCGGCGGTGTGGCATCGAGTCAGCCAGGGAAAAGCTTCTCTCCTTGAACTCCTGTGGACAGAACTAAACAAGAAACATTATAAGAACCATATGTGCACGCTGTTGATTCATCGCTTACTCATCCTGGTCCTGATCGCCAGTTGTCTACTGGCTGCGCCGGCAAGAAGCTTCCGACACCCGACCGCCCCTGCGGCACAGACCGGCCAATCCGCTGCTGCCGCGCGCGAAAACGCCTATCGGGCTAACAACCTCGGCGTAGCGTTTCTCGAGCAGTACAGATACAAGGAAGGAGGGGATCAGTTCCGTCGCGCGCTTCAGCTCGATCCTTCCCTCGCGATAGCCCGCGTGAATCTGGCTATCGCGCTCTACAACATTCCGGATGTCGAGAATGGACTGCGAGAGGCGAAGGCGGCCGCCGCGCTTCTCCCGAACAGTCCTCAGCCTCACTACATTATCGGTCTGATAGCTAAAGCACAGAATCGCACCGAAGATGCCGTCGCCTCCTTTCAGCGCGTGCTTCAGATCGACCCGCGCGATGTTGGATCGAACATAAACCTGGGCCAGATCTACAACGGCAAGGGCAAGTACGCCGAAGCCATCGCCGTTCTTCGCCCCGCAATCGACGCCGAGCCTTACAGCGCGACCGCCGTCTACCAGCTCAGCCTCGCGCTCAACCGAGGAGGTCATCGCGAAGAGGGTCAGCGAATGAGTGACCGCTTTCTTGCGCTGCGAGAGGGCGGATATGGCACCGTCATCGGACAGAACTACCCGGAACAGGGACAGTACGCTGAAGCCATCAGCTCGACCGGAGCTGAGCCGGGCCTCGTCGATCCAAAGACTCCGGACGTTGTGTTTACTGATGCGACCACAAGTGTGCTGCCGGCCGCAGCAGCGAAACCGCCCGACGCGACAGCCGAGATCAAGCCGGTCTTCAGTCGGCGCTTCACCGCGGCGGAGTTCAACGACGCGGCCAGGAGAGAGATCGTCGCGGCCCTCGGCGGCCCAATCACCCTATTCGACTACGACGGCGATGGAGATCTCGATTTGTTCGAGGCCACGGGATCAGGGCAGCGGCTGTATAGAAATGATGGAGGCAAATTCGTTGACGTAACGGCTCAGTCGGGCACCTTGAGCGTTGCGGGCAATGGCAGCGCTACCGGAGTGATCGCAGGCGACTACGACAACGATGCAAAGCCTGACCTGTTCGTCCTGCGCTACGGCGCCAGCACGCTGTATCACAACGATGGCAATGGGCGATTCTCCGACGTTACAGCGGCGGCCGGCATTCCGACTTATCCCTATCTGTCGATCTCGGCGGCGCTTGTCGATGTAGACCACGATGGTGATCTGGATATCTTCATTGCGGGCTTCGTCGACTTAGCAAGAACGCCGAGCGCAGATGCCGCCAGGCCGCTCTCTTTTCCAAGCGACTTCACCGGCGCGCCGAATCTCTTACTGCGGAACAATGGTAACGGCAAGTTCACTGAGATAACCGCGGCGGCCAAAGTGACCGGCTCGCTGGCGCACGCCGTTGCCGTAGTGCCGACCGACTTCGACAATCGCCGCGACATCGATCTGTTGGTGGTGAACTTCAACGCTCTCCCCAGTCTCTTTCGGAACATGCGCGATGGATCGTTCAGCGATGTCGCAGGCGAGGCGGGACTGGCGAAGGGAGCCTTCACCTGCGCGGCGGCAGGTGACTTCAACAAAGACGGCTTCACCGATTTCTATTTCGGCGCCTCCGACACACCAGGCTCGCTTGCAGTAAGCGATGGGCGAGGCCGCTTCACTATGAAAGCGGCTCCGGCGGCTGCATCGAATGTGACCAACGCGCAGTTTGTCGAAAGTGACGCCGCTCAATTCCTGGATTATGACAACGACGGCTTGCTCGATCTGGTGAGAGTCTCTATCGGCGAGGGAGGTGGAGGTCTGCGCCTGTGGCGCAATGCAGGTGAGTGGAGTGAGGTTGCTCCGATGCGCGAGACCTCGGCGCAGAAGCTATCACCGAGAGTGCTGGCTTCGGGCGACATTGATGGAGACGGCGACACGGACATTGTTATGCGCGCGGCATCAGGCGAGTTGAAGTTCCTGCGTAATGACGGCGGCAGCCGCAACAGGTCATTCAGGGTTCAGCTCGCGGGGAAGGTCAGCAATCGCAGCGGCGTCGGCTCCAAGATCGAGGCTCGAGCCGGAAGCCTCAGGCAGAGATTCGAAACCTGCGCCGCGACTCCAGCCCCCGCGCCGGCTGATGTGATCTTCGGACTGGGCAGCCGGTCGGGAGTCGATGCGGTGCGTGTGTTGTGGCCGGCCGGCATCGTTCAAGCCGAGACCGAGATGGCCGGAGCAACCTGGTCCGCGACCAATCAACTCGCTCAAACTCTGGTGGTCACCGAGCTGGATCGGAAGCCATCTTCGTGCCCATTTCTCTACGCGTGGAATGGTGAGCGGTTCGAGTTCATAACCGATTTCATGGGTGGAGGCGAGATGGGTTACTGGGAGGCGCCCGGCGTGCGCAACCATCCCGACCCCGACGAGTACGTTCGAATCAGGGACGATCAACTCAAAGAGCGCGATGGGCGATACGAGCTGCGAGTCACAAATGAGCTTGAGGAGACTCTGTACGTTGATCGCCTGCAACTCATCGCGATCACCCATCCTGCCGGCGTCGAGGTCTATCCGAATGAAGGAATGGTCGACCCGCCGCGCCTGTTCAAGCTCTTTGCGACTCGTAACGCCAGGCCGCCGGTTGCCGCCACCGATGAGCACGGCCACGATGTGCTGGCGCGCATTGCTCGACTCGATCGCCAGTACCCTGATGACTTCGAGCTGCATCACATTCGCGGTTATGCCGGCGAGCACACGTTGACGCTCGATCTCGGCAAAGAGTCGACTGGCCGTATGCTGCTCTTGTTGACCGCCTGGACCGACTACGCCTTTTCAAGTGACAACGTCGCGGCCAATCAGGCCGGCTTGAGCATGAAGGCGCCGGCGATTCAAGTGAAGGATGCGAGGGGCCGATGGCAGACTGTGATCGCCGACATCGGCATTCCGGTTGGACGGCCCCAAACGATGGTCGTAGATCTGACAGCCAAATTCCTTTCCGGCTCGCGCGAGGTGCGCATCGTGACCAACATGCGAATTTATTGGGACCAGATTCTGGTTGACGCATCGAACACGAAGGCGCGAGTTCAAATGTCGCGGCTCGAGCCGTCGAAGGCTGACCTCAAGTGGCGAGGCTTCTCGGCGGAGACGACGCCGGATGGCCGCGAGCCGTTTGGATATGACTACCAGCGAGTCTCCTTCGCGTCGCCGTGGAAGACCATGACGGGGCGCTACACCCGCGAGGGCGATGTGCGAGAGTTGCTGAGTCGCGTGGACGATATGTTCGTGATCTCGCGGCCGGGCGATGAGATAGCGCTGTCTTTTGATGCTTCCGCGCTTCCGAAGCTTGCGCCTGGTTGGAAGCGGACGTTCCTGCTCTACGCGGACGGATTCAGCAAGGAGATGGACCTCAACTCGGCGAGTCCCGATCAAGTGACGCCGTTGCCATTCCACGGAATGAAGAGCTATCCCTATTCGGCTCGCGAGCGTTACCCGATGACTCGGGCGCGGCGTGAGTACCTGGAGAAGTACAACACTCGTGTTGTCCGAGCGCCGGTATCAAGAGAGCTGGTTGGCATCGAACCTTGATATGTGGAGATCTACGAGATGGAACACCTGAGATATTCAGTCGCTGCCTGCCAGACCGACATGCCGAACCCCATTGAGCGTCGTCAGATGCGAGCCAATACCGACCGCATCCTCTCGATGATAGATTCAGCAGTTCAAGGCAGTGCTCCTTTTCTGCCCGTTCGGCTCGTCGTCTTCCCCGAGTTCGCGCACGCCGCCCCGGTTTTCCCGACCGTTTCAGAACTGATCGAGAAGCTGGCAGTCCCCATTCCGAACGAGCACACCGAGCGACTCGAACAGAAAGCGCGAGAGTATGGAATCTACATTCAGTCGGGCACGATGTTGGAGGTCGACGCGAAATGGCCGGGAGTGGTGTTTAATACCTCGTGTCTGGTCGGTCCAGAAGGGATCCTCTACAAGTACCGCAAGGTGAACACGTGGATACCCTTTGAAGTCCACGCGAGCCCGCACGACCTCGAGGGGTACGACGAGCCTCTGTTCCCCGTCGCCGACACGCCAATCGGGCGGATAGGGTGCGCGATCTGCTACGACTGGATTTTCCCTGAAGCTATTCGCCAGCTGGCGGCTAATGGCGCCGAAATTCTGATTCGGGTGTCGGCTTACATGGACCCGTGGGGCGCGACCGAGCCGATGAATTGGTGGACGATCGTGAATCGGTGCCGCGCGCTCGAGAACATGGCCTATGTAGTTGCGGCGAATCAGGGCGCGAGTCTGAAGTTCTATCCGCCATACTCGTGGCCTGGCGGAAGTCAGGTTGTGGATTTCGACGGCCGGCTGTTGGCGGAAGCTTCGCCTGGGCCTGGCGAAAGAATCGTCGTCGCTCCGGTGGATGTCTCCGCGCTGCGCCACGAGCGCGCGACGCGGCGCGGGCATCACATGCTGGCTCATCTGCGAACGGAGGCATATCCGGTCTACAAGCGGCATCAGTATCCGCCGAGGTATCAAGCGACCAGGCTATCTTATGAGCACAACAATGAGCTGATCGACGAAGCAAAGCGATCCGCGAATCACGCGGATGAACACGAATAAGAAACGAAATGATAAAGCATCTGATCGAACTGGAGTGACTCCAGCCTCCGTTCAGGGGATGTTTAGCGTACATTCGCGTGATTAGCGGATTATGGGCCCTTTAACTTCCCTTTATTATCAAATCAATTTTTCTTAAGCACGTTGACAAACATTTCCGCTAGGATAGGAGACTACGGGGGAATCGATGATGAAGACGATCGGCGTTTTGACAGGCGGCGGAGACGTTCCGGGGCTGAACCCTTGCATAAAGGCTGTGGTGTATCGAGCCATCGAGGAGGGTTACAAGGTCCTCGGCATACGCCGCGGCTGGGGCGGCTTGTTGAATTTCAATCCTGATGATCCTTCGAGCTTCGAGCGCAACATCATGCCTCTGGACAAGAACGACGTGCGCACTATCGACCGCACCGGAGGGACGATGCTCCACACCAGCCGCACCAATCCGGGAAAGGTGAGATTCAAAGAGGAGCCGGAATTCTTGAGAGATCCGGAGCACCCGAAGGCTGAGCTCGGGGATCCGCGGCCTCGCGACTTCACGCCCCATGTCTTGCGAGTCCTCGAGCACCTTGGGATGGACACTCTGATCCCTATCGGAGGCGACGACACCCTGAGCTACGGTGAGCGCCTTCACACCGAGGGAGTCAAGGTGATCGCGATACCCAAGACGATGGACAACGACGTCTACGGCACCGACTACTGCATAGGCTTCAGCACCGCCGTTACTCGGAGCGTTCAGTTCATACACCAGCTCCGGACCAGCACCGGCTCCCATGAACGCATCGCCGTGGTCGAACTGTTCGGGCGCAACAGCGGCGAGACCAGTCTGATCAGTTCCTATCTTGCTGGAGTCGATCGGGCCCTCATATCCGAGGTCCCGTTCGATCCGGAGAAGCTGGCCGAGCTCGTAATGCGTGACAAGCGGGGCAATCCGAGCAACTACGCTATGGTGACCATGAGCGAAGGCGCTCACATGGTCGGCGGCAAAGTGGTAGAGTTCGGAGAGGCGGATTCCTACGGACATCGCAAGCTCGGCGGGATCGGACAGATTACGGGAGAAGCACTCAAGAGACTGACCGGGGAGGACATCGTTTATCAGCAGATCGCCTATTTGATGCGTTCAGGAGCGCCGGACGCGGTCGACCTGATGGTGTCGGTGAACTTCGCCCACATGGCGATGGACTTGATTCAGGAACGAGTGAGCGGAAGGATGTGCGCGCTGAGGGATGGGAGCTACACACACGTTCCTATCAGCACGATGACCAGCGGGTTGAAGCGCGTCGACGTAAGTGAGCTGTACGACGTGGATCAGTATCAGCCAAAGGTGCGGCGCGTCCTGGGTAAACCGATGTTTCTGTATTGAGGCGGCAGAGTCTGGTTGACTGGCTCAGAATCCCTAACAAACCCCTTCTCGGAGTGTCGGTGCGGTCTCGCGACACACTCTCGCTATATCTAAAGGTATAGAGTAGCCTTGCCCGCTGGGCTAATGACAAAGCCATCCTTATCAACTATCCTCGGCGGGGTTGGGGTAAAGGCCTGGATAGTCAGGACAATTCATTTGCTGCGACGGTGACTTACTCGCCACGCGCGTCTGTCAACTGAACTCGAGTTGTCCGAGTCTCTTTTTGCCGTCGTGTGTCTCTCCAGCCATAGTCCGACTCGTGCAGGACGTTGACGGCTGCAATTCCGGCTTCTTCAAGTCGAAAAATGAACACCATTTGGACGGGAGGGATGGGGTATGGGACATAAGATTGTGGGAGCCGGTTTATTTATTGTTCTTATGCTG
>JBGPFL010000132.1:0-8843 GCA_041483295.1 Blastocatellia bacterium
AACTCGAAGCCGCGCGCTTGATGGTCTACAATGCCGCGCGACTGAAGGATGCCGGCGAAGACTACGTTCTGCAAGCCGCGATGGCGAAGCTCTTCACTTCCCAGGTCGCCGAGCATGTCACGTCTCTGGTCGTCGAACTGTATGGCGGCTATGGCTATACAAAGGACTATCCCGCCGAAAAGTATTACCGGGACGCTAAGATCGGGAAGATCTACGAAGGCACCTCGAACATGCAGCTCCAGACCATAGCTAAGCTGGTCATTGGGGACGTTTGAGTGCGGTGTATAGCCGGCCGAAGCTTGTTCGGGTCGCTCGCTGCAGCCCCTTGCTTCAAGTGACAGGCTCAAGGATAATGTCGGCCGTTGCACTGAAACCTGAAATAGTCGTCATCCCGGGAGGCAGCTTTCTGATGGGCTGCGATGCGGGAGCGGAGAACGAGCACCCGGTGCATCGCGTCCGGGTTGACCGCTTCGGCCTGGGTCGCGCGGCTACAACGAACCGCCTTTATCATCTCTTTCTTCAAGAGACCGCGCACTCACCTCCGCCTTGCTGGAGCGACCCGCGATTCAATCATCCGGACCAGCCCGTCACGAGTGTGAGTTGGTTCGACGCAGTGGCCTATTGCGAGTGGCTCGCTGCGAGTACGGGCAAGCCCTACCGGCTGCCTACCGAAGCAGAGTGGGAACGAGCCGCGCGGGGAGGACTCGAGGGCAGGCTTTACACCTGGGGTGACGAGCCTCCACAGGAACAGCCTCGATACTCTGAACTCTGGCTTAACGGCCCCGAACCCGCCTCAATGCGACCGCCGAACGGATTCGGTTTGCATGACATTTCAGAGAACGTTCACGAGTGGTGTTCGGATTGGTACGACGAGCGCTACTATGAAGTGTCGCCGCCAACGAATCCTCAGGGGCCTGCTTCAGGGACCCGGCGGGCTTCGCGAGGCGGTTCGTGGAGGCACCAGATCAAGATCACCCGAGTGGCAGCGCGGAGCAGCATTCCTCCGGAGTTTCGGTACAGCGACTACGGATTCCGCTGCGCGATGAGTTTGTGATATGAGCGAAGCGGCGAGGCATAGCCAGTCGCGAGAGACCGACGTGCTGTGGAACTTCGTTCGAGGCTCTTAGAGTCTCAGTGTGGCGAGCATTCCCTCGCGTTAACAAATGGGAAGGCAACCGAACACAAGCGGAAGAGACCACTGGCTCACGATCATGACAGTAGCGGTCTTCGTAATGGCCGCTGCGGGGGCAGGGTTTGCGCTTCATACTCTCTTGCCCGCGTTCCTCAATGAACCGGATGCGAAGTACTCCCTCCTCAGGTTCGCCGCGATGCTGGTTGCGGCGGTTTTCGTAGTAGGTCTGGCAGCCCGATTGAGGCGTCGATGATAGAGCTATCCGCAGATGTCGCAGATGACTAACCAGAAACGCCCGATAGTGAACGCGGAACGCAAAACGCGGAACGCGAAACGCGAATGTGCAGTGCGCAGCTCACGGCGTTTCAAGTCGTCCTTGTCGTGGTTGTTCATCTGCGTTATCTGCGTAATCTGTGGACAAAAAGATCCGGGTTTGCTACTCAGGAGAGACGGAACACTTCTCGACCGGCGACGAAAGTGGCGATCACTGCGCCGCGAAGCTGCCAGTTACCAAATGGAGTGTTATGGCTCTTGGAGTGGAACTGATACGGATCGACCGTCCATGGCCGCTCCGGATCGATGATCGTCACATCGGCGATGGCTCCTGGAACGAGCGTTCCGCCAGGGAGCGAGAATACCCGCGCCGGTCCTGTTGTCAGCAGTTCGAGGACCCGCGCCAGCGAAATCACACCGGAATGATACAGGGCTTTGAGCGCGACCCCCAGTGCCGTCTCGAGTCCAACCACACCGAAGGGAGCGCGGTCGTATTCCAGCATCTTCTCGTCCATATGGTGTGGAGCGTGGTCGGTAGCTATTGCGTCGATGGTGCCGTCCGAAACGGCTTCAATCAATGCAGCCCGGTCTTCTTCAGAGCGCAGGGGCGGGCTCATCTTGGTGTTGGTATCGAAGCCCATGACCGCCTCGTCAGTGAGCGCCAGGTGATGAGGTGTCACTTCGCAGGTTACCGGTATGCCGCAGTGCTTTGCTGCACGAATCAACTCCACCGAGACCCTGGTTGAAATATGAGCGATGTGCACCCGCGCGCCGGTCAACTCCGCCAGCAGGATGTCCCGGGACACATGGCTCTCTTCGGCGGCGCCGCTCATTCCCCTCAAGCCAAGCAGCGTAGAATAGCGCCCCTCGTGCATTACACCGCCGGCCGAAAGATTCAAGTCCTGACAATGATCTACGATGACCAGCCCATGATCATGGGCGTACTCCATCGCATGGCGCATCACCTGTGAGTTCATCACCGGCCGGCCGTCGTCAGACACGGCAACCGCGCCGGCCTCTTTCATCTCGGCCATCTCGGCGAGTTCTTCGCCTTTGGAGCCTCGAGTGATCGCCCCCACAGGATGCACCCGAGCGAAGCCGGCCGCGCGCCCCTTGTCAATTATGTAACGTGTGATCGAAGCACTGTCGTTGACAGGATCGGTGTTAGGCATTGCGCAGACGGACGTGAAGCCGCCTGCCACGGCCGCTTTCGCGCCCGAGGCGATCGTCTCCTTGTACTCATCGCCGGGTTCGCGCAGGTGAACGTGAAGGTCTATGAAGCCCGGCGATACGACGAGTCCATTCGCGTTGAAGACCTCGGCATCGGCGTCCAGTAGATCGCTTCCCAGAGTCTTGACGCGACCGTCTTCAATGAGGAGGTCCGCGATTTCGTCCATGTTTTGCGAAGGGTCGATCACCCTTCCGCCCTTAACGAGCAGCTTCACTGGCTGTCCCTCCCGACCAGAAGAAAGAGAATCGCCATTCGCACAGCAACTCCATTGGTGACTTGATCCAGCACCAGCGAGCGCGAGCTATCAACCACGTCGCTGCTGATTTCAACTCCGCGATTCACCGGCCCCGGGTGCATTACAAGCGCATCGGGGGCGGCCAACTCCAACCGTCGAAGCGTAAGCCCGTATTGAATCGAATACTCCTTGAGCGACGGAAAGAACGCATCGCTCATGCGCTCGCGTTGAATGCGCAACATCATTACCACGTCGGCCCCTTCGAGAGCTTCCTCTATGCGGTCGCAGACCAACAGCGATCCTTCCGACTCGCCGATGAGCCTGTTGTAATCGGTCGGAATCAGCGTCCTCGGCCCCGCGACCCGCACGTGTGCTCCGAGCTTGGTTAGCAGGTGAGTATTCGACCGGGCGACGCGGGAATGCATTATGTCGCCGATGATCGCGACCTGCAGCCCCGCAACCTGCGGCTTATGTTCGCGAATGGTGAAAGCGTCGAGCAATGCCTGGGTGGGATGTTCGTGGGCGCCGTCGCCTCCGTTAACGATCGACGCTTCGACCAGGTGTGCAAGCTGATGCGGCACGCCCGGCGACGGATGGCGGATGATGATTGCGTCGGGCGCCATGGCCTGGAGGTTGCGGGCGGTGTCGATCAGCGTTTCGCCTTTGGCGACCGATGAGTTCGAAGGTGAAATATTGATGGTGTCGGCGGACAATCGCTTCGCGGCTATTTCGAACGAGGTTCGGGTTCGAGTCGACGCTTCGAAGAAGAGGTTAATAATGGTCTTCCCGCGGAGCGCGGGTACTTTTTTGATCGCGCGGGTGGATACTTCTTTGAAGGACTCAGCTGTGTCGAGGATGTTGCTGATCTCCTCGACTGAGAGCTCTCGGATACCTAGAAGGTCTTTCCTGTTAAACGCCATCATTTGACATTTGGCACTGGTCATTTGTCACTGGTCATTTGTGCCCGTGACAAGGGACCAGTGACAAATGACCAGTGACCAATCACAAGTGACAAATGACAAATGACCAGTGACCAATGGCATTTCTTATTGCTCTACGACTATTACCTGTTCTTCCTCGTCGTAATCCTTGAGCATCACTTTGATGATCTCGGCATCCGTGGTTTGCACGTACTTGCCCACGTAGTCGGCCTGAATGGGCAGTTCGCGGTGGCCACGGTCGATGAGAACCGCGAGTTCGACTCTTCGCGGCCGGCCGAAGTCCACGAGCTCATCCAGCGCCGCGCGGACGGTGCGGCCGGTGTAGAGAACATCGTCGACCAATACTATGGTGCTGTCGGTGATGTCGGCAGGGATATCGGTTTTGTTGACGACCGGGCGCGGTCCGATAGTAGACAGATCGTCGCGGTAGAGCGTTATGTCCAATTGGCCGGTTGGTGGGCGCTGGCCCTCCAGTTGTTTGATCCTGTCAGCAATTCGTTCGGCAAGAGGTACTCCGCGTCGTCTGATCCCAACCAGCAGCAGATCGTCGCTGCCGACGTTGCGCTCGACGATCTGGGAAGCCAGCCGCGAGAGCGCCCGCGTAATGCCGCTCGCGTCCATGATCTGAGATTTGAACTTTAGATCCATTCACACCCCGTGATCCGAGAGTCGCGGTGAATATAGCATGCGGCTTAACGAGGCTCAAGGTCAGCGCCTGGGAAGGGACAGCCACGAATTACACGAATCTCACGAATTTTTACTCGAATTATTCGTGTGATCATTCGTGTGATTCGTGTAATTCGTGGCTGTCCCTTTTTCACAGTCCCAGTTTGGGCCACAACTGGTCTATTCTCTTCCGCACCTCTTCGCTCATTTGAAGCTCCCTCGGCCAGGGTCGGTCGAATCCTTCGGCCTTCCACTTGCGGGTTGCGTCGACCCCCATCTTCGAGCCGAAATTCGGAAGCCTCGACGAGTGATCCAACTGGTCGACAGGACCCAGCATGAACTGAATATCGCGTTCGGGATCTATATTGTTGAGAACGCGCCAGGTGACTTCGTTCATGTCGCGCACATTGGTGTCGTCGTCGACTACTATTATGCACTTGGTGAACATTGCTTGAGGCAGCGACCAGACGCCATTCATCACGCGTCGCGCGTGGCCGGGATAGCTCTTGCGGATCGATACGATCATCAGGTTGTGAAAGACTCCGGCGAACGGCATGTGGTAGTCGACCACCTCTGAGAACTGGCGCTGCATCAACGGAAGGAAGATGTGCTCGATCGCCTCAGCCATCCAGCAGTCTTCCTGTGGGGGTTTGCCCACGATTATGGTTTGGTAGATGGGCTTCTTGCGATGCGTGACGCAGGTGACGTGAAAGACCGGAAACTCGTCTTCGAGTGAATAGTAGCCCGTGTGGTCTCCGAACGGTCCCTCGAGTCGTTTTTCGCGTGAATCTACGTAGCCCTCCAACACGATCTCGGCAGCGGCGGGCACCTCGAGGTCCACGGTTTCGCACTTCACCATCTCAACCGGCTTCTGGCGCAGAAAGCCCGCTATCATCATCTCGTCAATCTCTTCGGGCAGTGGCAGAATTCCGGCGAAGACAGTCACCGGATCGGCTCCTATAGCCACTGCTACGTCGAGCCTGCCTCCTCCGGCCCGCCGCAGATTGCGGAAATGCTGGGCGCCGTCTTTGTGAATCTGCCAGTGCATACCGGTGGTCGTCTCATCGTAGACCTGCATTCGATACATGCCGCAGTTGCGCTTGCCCGTCTCCGGGTTCCTGGTGAAGACCAGCGGCAGGGTGATAAAGCGGCCGGCGTCTTCGGGCCAACACTTGATGATGGGAAAATCCAGCAGCGAGAACTTGCCCTCGGTCAGTATTCGCTCTTTGCACGGTCCGTCGCGGACGACCCTGGGAAACATCTTTGAGACTTCGGCCAGGCGCGGGATCATCTTGATCTTCTCGATCAGGCCCTGGGGCGACTTGACGTCGGTCAACTCGACGATGCGCTCGGCAATGTCGGAGTAGTCGCTTACTCCGAGAGCAAGCTTCATCCGCTCGCGGGTCCCCATCGCATTGATTAACACAGGCATCGAATGGCCGCGAACGTTTTCAAACAGAAGCGCAGGTCCGTTTTGCTTCGACACTCTGTCGGTTATCTCGGATATCTCGAGTTCGGGGTCTACTTCGGCGTCGATACGTTTTAGCTGGCCGTTTTTTTCAAGCGCGCGGATGAACTCTCGCAGATCTTCAAAGGCCATGTGGATCCTTAAGGGAAATGCGAAATTCGAAATGCGAAATGCGAAATGCGAAATGCGAAAATTCGCGCAACTCCCAATTATTCGGCATTTCGCATTTCGCATTTCGCATTTCGAATTTCCTCATCGGGCTTTGTCGCCGCTCTGCTCCGCCGCTCGCGCAGCTCCAAGCAACGAGCGGGCGCGGTTAGGCTGTCGCTCGAGCGCTCGGGCGAACTGCCTGGCGGCCTCTTTGGGCCGGCCGACTCGCAGCAGAATCTCACCGAACAGCTCGTGCGAAGGCTTGATAACATCAGGCGGTCCTGAAGGCGGCGATAACGATTCTTCCAGGGCAACCGCCTTTTTGAGTGTCTCAATCGCGTCGTCGCTCTTGCCTCGTCCCGCGCTGGTCAGCGCGGATACCTCGAACTCCATGATCTCGGCTTGTTTGGCTTGATAGCCGTCTCCACTCTCGCTGTTGTGCTTGCGAGATGCTTCAAGCTCCCCGATGTACTTATCGGCGTCGGCGAAGTTCCCCTTTGCCGCTGCTGCCATCCCGCGCGCGAAAGCGATTCGAGGAGCGCCGCCGCGTCCGTACCCCTGGGAGCTTGCGGGGGGAGCGGGCGGTGTTGACGCCGCTCCGTGTGCGTGTTCTCCGATGGCTTCGGTTGGAGTGGCCGGTGGGGAGGCGCTTGCCGGCGCGGCGTCGGCAAGCAGTTTCGCCAGCGAATCCCAACGCTCGGTCTCGAGGGTGAACATTGTTGCCATATCGATATAAGCTCTGCGCATTCTCACGTCGTCCGCCTCTTTCAACGCGCCGCGCAATAACGCAAGCAACTCCTCGGCCTTTGAGTAGCGGCCTTGTTGCAAGTAGACATATGTCAGCCAGGTGAGGCTGTGATAGTCGCGCGAGCTCATCGATAGACCCTTCCGCTTGACCCAGGCATCGGAGGCAGCCCAGGAGGACTCGTTGGAAGCCGCGGCTTCGGGCCACATTCCCAACTGCAGGAAGATGTGCGATGGCATATGCCGCGCGTGATGGGCTTCCGGAGCTATTTCTGCGTAGCGGCGCGCCGCCGGCAAGGCGAGTATGGCATGTTCAGGATCGTCAAACGCATGGATGATGTAATGGGCCGCGCCCGGATGATTCCGGTTCTTCTCGTAGACGTCGAGTGCGATGGCACCCGCCTTCATCTGGCGCGCGAATCCCGTGTCGCCGCGCCGCACGGTGCCAAGCAATGAGAGAGAATAGAACGCCGCAGCCTCGAGGTCATCGGGGTACTCGAGGTAGATCTTCTCCATGGCTTTCGAGTAAGCGATGTCGCGGGCCAGCTTGTCGCCTTCGCCGTAGAGTATCTTGACTGCGTTCAAGTAAGCGCGCTCTCGCGGGGTGAGCTTATCGATGTCCCGGATGTTCTTCAGCACCTTTCTGGCTGCTTCGGTGTCTTGCTGCGCCCACAGCGGATGGTTGTGAGCCATGGCCTCGCCCCAATAGCCCATCATGAAATCGGGGTCGGCTTTGGTCGATTCGCGGAAGGCGTCGAGCGCCTCTTCGAACCAGAAAGAGTGAAGCGCCGCGAGCCCTTGAATGAAATGGGGCTGCGCCGCTTTAGAGCCGGAGGTCGGGAAGTTGATGGTCCCGAGCTTTGATTGCTGAGCGAGGCCGGCCGTCCCCAAAGCGACAACGCACAATGCAACTATGAGAAGCGAGGGCAGGAATCGAAACCGAGTGCGCGACATAGGCGAAACCTCCATTTTCCGCGACTAGTCTGTTTGAAGCATCAGCGAGGAGATTCTATCCGCGGGTGCACAGGGGCACAAGTTGGAACTTCGCTGCCTTTTTGAGACCGTGTGAAAGATCACGGAATACCCTCCGAGCCGGGTGCGCGCCAACCACGGAGTGGTTGACCACTCCCCGCCTGCCGGGTGGGATATTCGGACTGTTCACGCCTCAAAAGGCACTAAGCCATTCAGGCCCCGCCCTTCTCTGTGGGAAGCCCTCTCGCGGCCCAGTCCTCTGAAAAGTTGTTTGGGAGATTCAGAACCTTGATCTTCTTGAATCCCATCTCTCTCAAAGCTGTGTGCGCGGGCCGTATATTTGGGCAATCCTTCCATGGACAGCAGCCGCAGTAGTAGACGATCTCGCTGGTTCGCGGCATTCCCTGGACTAGCTTCTTGAGCATATCGAGGCCTTCAGCGCTACTGGCGGGACCCGCATACTTCGAGCCGGGAATGTGACCGAGCCGGTAGAGGTGAACGATGCCTACCTGCAAGACGATGGGCCTGGTTGCGCCCGAAAGAGATTTGGCTAACGCATCCGGCTCGACCACCTCTTCAGCAGTCCACGGATCGTCACGTTTATTGTGGCTCACATGAGCGGCCTCCCTCGATTTCTCCGATGTAGAAGTCAGGCCTCCGTCGTTTTCGAACTGGGCGCGCTTGCCCTCTCCATAGAGAAGTTGAGCGAGTCCTGCGAGAGCCACGGAAACCGCAATGATAAGAACAATCTTGTTTGTCGCAGGGTGACGCATATCGAGCCTCCTCTGATCCTTCCTTTGCTTTTTTGCGTGAACTCGGGATCTTAGCACGACCCCCGTTATGAACGCCTTGAGTTTCGTAAAGACGGCTTGCTCACGAAGGGGTTGTCTGTCTCGTAGAAGCGCCACTCGAGTTCCGCCGCCCGCGAGATCCCGATTCGGCGGCTGCTTGATATTGCGGGCTCATCGGCGCGCGGCCGCAACTTGATCTCGCGGCCGATGCGTTTGGCGTTCATCCTCAAGTCGATCCCG
>JBGPFL010000133.1:0-8824 GCA_041483295.1 Blastocatellia bacterium
CGAGGCCCGGACGGCGCCGGCATCTTGATCGATGGCTGCGTTGGACTCGGCCACCGCCGTCTCTCGATCGTCGACCTCAGCACCGGCCATCAACCGATGGCAAACGAAGACTCCACGGTCTGGATAAGCTACAACGGAGAGGTCTACAACCACGCCGCCATTCGACCCGGACTGGAAGCGAAGGGCCACCGCTACCGCACCACCAGCGATACCGAGACCATCATACATCTCTACGAAGAGCGAGGCCGCCGCGCGGTCGAAGAGCTTCGCGGCATGTTTGCATTCGCGATCTGGGACAGCACGCAGAACAAGCTCCTGCTCGCCCGCGACCGGCTGGGCGTCAAGCCGCTCTACTACACGCTGAGCGACGACGGCGTGCTTCACTTCGCATCCGAGATCAAAGCCCTCATCGAAGCGCGTGCCGTCACTCCTGAACTCAACTACGCCTCGCTTCCCGACTACGCTGCCAACCGCAGCACATCCGGCGACGAGACTCTGTTTCGCGGCATCAAGCGATTGCTGCCCGGCCACACGCTGGTGTGGACCGAGGGCAGGATCGAAATCGAGCGCTATTGGGATGTGAGCTTTGCCAAGCCCGAGCAGTCGCTGACTGAAGCCGAATCCGTCGAACAGTTCAGCGAGCTATTCCAGGAATCCGTACGATTGCGATTGATGTCCGACGTGCCGCTTGGGATGTTCTTGTCGGGCGGCATAGATTCGAGCGCCATCGTGGCGGCCATGAGCGAAGAGGTCTGCGAGCCGATCAAGACCTTCTCGGTGGCATTCTCGGAGCGCGAAGCCAACGAGCTTGAGTACGCGCGACTGGTCTCGCGCGCATTTGCGACCGATCATCGCGAAATAGTCGTCAGCCCCCAGCAGTTCTTCGACTCGTTGCCTGAGCTTGTGTATCAGGAGGATGAGCCGATTGCGCATCCTTCGAGCGTGCCGCTCTATTTCGTCTCGCGCCTGGCCGGCGAGCACGTAAAGGTCGTGTTGACCGGCGAAGGAAGCGACGAGCTGCTGGCAGGCTACGGCAAGTACGCCCGGACCATTTATAACATCGCGCTCGGAAGGATCTACGGTGCGGTGACGCCAGGTGCGTTGAGGGGCGCGATCAAGCGACGAATCGAAGGCGCCCGGGGATCATCTCGCTTGCGCCAGAAGCTGGCGCGAACGTTCCTGTGCATCGAGCCGGACATCGAGAACATCTACTTCGACAACTTCGCCGTCTTCAAGCATTCGCTCCAGCAGCAATTGTTCACTCCCCAGGCGCGGGAGCGAATGGGAAATGCCAATCCGTATCGTGCCGCGCTCGACCATGTAGAGGCGTCGGATGCGAATGAACTGCTCGACAGGTTGCTGGCGGCCGACCTGAAGACCTATCTGCACGAGCTACTGATGAAGCAGGACCAGATGAGCATGGCTGCCTCGATTGAAAGCCGAGTGCCGTTCCTGGATCACAAGCTGGTCGAGTTCGCCGCCGGACTTCCAGTGAGCATGAAGCTTCGCGATTTCACGACGAAGTTCATTCTGCGCCGGGCAATGAAGGGTCGTTTGCCGAAAGAGATTCTGACTCGCAAGAAGATGGGCTTCCCCGTTCCGGTCGGCGCCTGGCTGCGCGGGCACTTCAGTCACATCGTCAATGAGTATCTATTGAGTGAGCGAACGCAAGCGCGTGGCATCTTCAATCGTGAGTTTGTGAGCGATCTGGTTGCCCGACACGGCGCAGGCGAGAATCACACAGAACGGCTATGGGGTTTGATCAACTTCGAAATCTGGCAACGTCGATTCATAGACGGAGAGAGCGGAATTGCGGATTGCGGATTGCGGATTGCGGATTCCAGATTGTCGATTGCGGATTTTGGATTGCGGATTGCGGGTTCGGGATTGAAAGCGCAAGCCCCCGGCTTTCAACCCCTTCGTACGCAGTCCGCAATCCCAAATCCGCAGTCCCCAATCCACAATCCGCAATCCCAAATCCGCAATCCGCAATCTGCTTTGGGGAGACTCCGGTGAGGGTACTGTGGCTCAAAACCGAATTGCTGCATCCGGTCGATAAGGGCGGCAAGATCCGCACCTATCAGATGCTCAAACAACTGAAGCGCGAGCACCACATCACGTATCTGACTCTGGACGATGGGGCCGCGGCTCCCGACGCGCCCGAACGCGCTTGCGAGTACTGTCACTCGCTTATCGGAGTGCGGCACGAGACTCGACCGAAATTCTCGCCGGGCTTTTATGTCGACCTGGCCATGAATCTCGTTTCACCGCTGCCCTACTTCATGACCAGGTACCGCTCTGGGACGATGCGACGCAAGATCGCCGAATGCGTTCAGCGCGGCGGTTTTGACGTGCTGGTGTGCGACTTTCTCATGCCCAGCATAAACGTGCCTCGGGATATTGACTGCCCGACTGTGCTCTTTCAGCACAACGTCGAGGCGACGATCTGGAAGCGACATTATGAGATCCAGACCAATCCGTTGAAGAAGAGTTATCTCTACGGACAATGGTTGAAGACTCGGGCCTATGAGCGGGCCGCTTGCCGGCGTTTCGACTCGGTCGTTGCGGTGTCGCCCCAAGATCGCGATGCGATGGCGCGCGACTACGGAGTCACCTATGTGACCGATGTTCCGACAGGCGTAGATGTCGATTACTTCGCCCCCAACAGCGACACGGCAACCGTACCCTTCAACCTGGTCTTCACCGGCTCGATGGACTGGCTGCCGAACGAAGATGCTATCAGATACTTCACCGAGCAGATATTACCGATCATCAAGCAGCGAGTGCCCCAAACCACGCTCACTGTTGTTGGTCGCAATCCCTACCCTCGACTGGTCGAGTTGAGCCGGCGGGACCCGTCGATCCAGGTCACCGGGCGCGTTGAAGATGTGCGGCCTTATATGGAACGCGCGGCGGCTTACATTGTGCCCTTGAGAATCGGCGGGGGAACGCGGCTCAAGATCTACGAAGCGATGTCGATGGAGAAGCCGATCGTGTCCACCAGCGTCGGCGCCGAGGGGCTTCCGCTTCGCGACGGCTGCGAGCTGATGCTTGCGGACACCGCCGAAGCCTTCGCTGAGAGCGTTGTTAGAGTCATCTCCAACCAATCGCTTGCTCGTGATCTCGGCGGCCGCGCTGCCGCGGCGGTCAGAGAACATTTCGGGTGGCGACCGGCCGCAGAGAGTTTCGCCGAGATCTGCAGCGACGTCGTCCAGAGGAGCAAGTTCAAGAGGTCCTCCTTGCTGGTCAAAGAGGAATTGGGAACCGCGGTATGAATCAGCAGACTGCCATCAAAACTCTCCTCATCTGTCACGAGGGCGCTCCTCTCGACCAGAAGGGGCTTCAACGATGGCTCGCATCGTTCTCGAATCTCGGCGGTGTGATCGTGCTGCGTGAGAACCGAGAGCGCAGGTGGCGACGAATCAAGCGCGAGATCAACCGCGTGGGGTTGAAGCGCTTCCTCGACGTGCTCGCGTTCCGGCTCTATTACAGGCTGGCGATTGCGGCGAGAGATCGCGAGTGGGAACGCAAACGGCTAAACGAGATTTGCGCCGTCTATCCCGAGGCAGACGCGCCGGTCCTGCTCACTCACAGCCCGAACTCCAGGGAGGCTGAAGAGTTCATCAAGCGGATTCGGCCCGATATCATGCTCGCGCGTTGCAAGACGCTGTTGAAAGAGTCGATATTCAGCCTGCCCGCGACTGGCACGTTCGTGATGCACCCGGGCATCTGCCCCGAGTACCGGAACGCGCACGGCTGCTTCTGGGCCCTGGCAAACGGCGAACTCGACAAGGTGGGTATGACGCTGCTGAGGATCGACAAAGGAGTCGATACTGGGCCGGTGTACGGCTATTTCAGCTACGACTATGACGAGGTGACGGAGTCGCACATAGTCATCTCCCAGCGTGTGCTATTCGACAATCTTGAAGCAGTCGCAAGAAGGCTGATCGAAATTCACGAAGCGAGCGCACACCGAGTCGATACGTCCGGCAGACGGTCGGGTACCTGGGGCCAACCGTGGCTCACGGCTTATGTGAAGTGGAAGCGGCAGGCCAGACTGAGAGCGTTTCGCGTTTCGCGTTTGTCGTTACTCGTTCTGGACTCTCATCAGGTGCGAGCGACCACGAACACAACGAGGAATCGCCCAAACAAGAAACGCGAAACGACAAACGAGGAACGCGAAACGACAACGGGATTGGGGAACTTAAATGAAGATTAGCGTATTTGGTCTCGGATATGTCGGCTGCGTTTCAGCGGCCTGCTTCGCGCGCGACGGCCATGAAGTAATCGGCGTAGACGTGAGCCCGCTCAAGGTCGACATCGTCAACGGCGGCCGCAGCCCAATAGTAGAGCCGGGAGTCGAAGCACTAATCAGGCAAGCCGTTCGCGAGAAACGCCTGAAGGCGACTACCCATAGTCACGAGGCCGTGCTGCAGTCTGATCTGTCGATGGTCTGCGTCGGCACTCCCGGTAATCACAACGGCAGCCTGGACCTCACATTCGTGAAACGCGTCTGCCGCGAAATCGCCGAGGCGCTCGCTTCAAAGAACCGTTATCACATCGTCGTTATTCGGAGCACTCTGCTGCCGGGCACCATAGAACAGACAGTCGTTCCGGCCCTTGAGGTCTATTCCGGCAAGCGCGCCGGACGCGATTTCGGCGTTGCGATTAATCCTGAGTTCCTGCGCGAAGGCACGTCGATTCACGACTTCAGCAATCCCCCCTTCACCCTGATCGGCGCAGACTCTGAGGACGCCGCTGCGTCCTTGCGTGCTCTCTACTCGAAGATCAAGGCGCCGCTGATCGTAGCCGGAATCAAGGAAGCGGAGATGGTGAAGTACGCGTGCAACTGTTTTCACGCGTTGAAGGTCACCTTCGCTAATGAGATCGGCAACCTGTGCAAGGCGCTGGGAGTCGACAGTCATCAGGTGATGGACATCTTCTGCAAGGACACCAAACTCAACCTGTCGCCCTACTATCTGAAGCCCGGGTTTGCCTTCGGAGGCTCGTGTCTCCCGAAGGACCTTCGCGCGATCAACTACAAAGCGAAGGAGCTTGATGTCGAGGCCCCGCTGCTCAACTCGATCCTGGTAAGCAACCGGCTGCAAGTCGAGCGAGCGGTTGACATGGTGTTGCAGACCGGGCGCAAGAACGTCGGCGTCCTCGGCTTGAGTTTCAAGTCCGGCACTGACGATCTGCGCGAAAGCCCGATCGTGACACTGATCGAGACGCTGCTCGGCAAGGGATTGAAGCTGACGATTTACGACCGCGACGTCGAGCCGGCGCGACTCTTCGGCAGTAACAAGGAGTACATCGAGCGAGAGATACCGCACATTTCTGCGCTTATGCACTCCGAGCTTCACGAGGTGATCGAGCGGTCTGAGGTCGTCATCATCGCAAAACAAGAGGACGAGTTTCGAGCGCTTTCAGAGAAGTTGAACAATGGGCGGGTTGTGATCGACCTGGTGCGGCTGTTAGAGGTTGAAGACGGTGGCAAAGCATACCAGGGTCTGTGCTGGTGAGGCGCTCACTGGGCGCCGGCCCGCGCGGCATTAAACAAGGAGGAGCAATGAACAGAGACTGGCAGCTAATCACAGAGACCATGGACGGGGCATGCACCTCATCCCCGGACTCGACGGAACTTAACAATAGCGGCTGGGAGATCGTGCAGGTACAGCCTGCGGCGGCGGGCCCGTTTGTCTTGTGAATCGGCGCGCTGACGAATGCGTCTGCTGGAGGCACCTGTCCTCTCATTAACACCCCTCTTCAGAGGGTGACCTTGGGAGCGGGGACTTCCAGAACTGTTTCAACAGTTTCGCTACCTCCACGAGGGGCGACAAAACCGTTGAAACGGTTGCGATCCACGCCCGAGCCACAACACCCAACTGAAGTTGGGTGTTAATGAGAAAGCGCAATCGGATTCGCTGTTACAGTCGACCAGTCCTCTCAAGCTCGGGACAGTTCGGGAAGTTTCGCTTTCAAGTTCACCGTCCCGCGGTAAGGAGAAAATGAGTACCTTCGGTAAGAGAACAACCGTTCCAGATCGAACTTCCGGTGGGGCGGCCCTGGCGTTTGTGGGCGCGATAGGAATTCGTCGCGTCTCAGCCGCGTTGGCGGGCAGGTTCACTGTTCTCAAACAACTTGCTGGCTCCGAAAGCGCGGAGTTCTATCTGGCGAGGCCAGTATCGAGCGGGCAGGGCGAGGTGAAGATTAAGGTGCTCACTCCACGCGCCGCCTGCGACTTCAGGAGGCGGGATCTCTTTCGACTTGAGGCCAGAGCTGCCTCGAAGCTCGATCACGGCAGCATAGTCAGGACCAGCGAAGCGGTGGAGATCGACGGCATTAACCTCTGTGCCATCGAGCACCGGCCCTGGGTGGAGACACTCCGCGATCTGCTTCACCGCAGGGGGTGGCTCGATCTCGACCACGCCGCCCGCATTATCAATCAGATTGCGAGCGCCGTGAGTCACGCACACAAGTCGGGAGTACTGCACTTGAGACTCGCTCCCGAAAACATCCTGATCGAACCGAACGGACACGTACTTGTAACCGACTTCGGCATCGACGCCGCGGACGAGATGGCCTGGGCTCACCGGGAGCGCTCTCATGGTTTGACGGCCAGCTATATGAGCGTCGAGCAGATATTGGACCAGCCCCTCGATCACCGCAGCGACATCTACGCCCTTGGGCTCCTGCTGTATGAGATGCTGACCGACCGCGTGCCTTTCGACTCCCGCGACGCTGACTACCTCAAGCGCCAACGGGTGATCCACTCGCCGCTGCCCCCACACATTCTCTCGACGGGAGTCGCGCCGGCCGTTTCGGACATCGTGATGGACCTGCTCGAAAGAGAACCCGCCAGGCGGCCATGTCGAGCCGAAGTATTGCAAGCAGCTCTCAGCGACGTATTGAGCGCCAGCGTTGAGGCGGCCGCGTCGCCTACCGACAATCTCACAATGAGAGCGGCGCGCTGAGCAACAAGGAGGGAGAGCGATGTACAGAGAATTCTACGGGCTAAGAGAAACGCCGTTCGGATTGACGCCGGACCTGAGGTATCTATTCAAGACAGAAAGCTATCTCGAGGTTACGGCTACCATCGGATACGGCGTCAAGAACAACAAGGGTCTGGTGGTTGTGACGGGCGAAGCGGGCACAGGCAAGACCACCACGCTGCGGTCGGCGATCCAGCAATTCGGCGAGGATGTCCTTCCGATCTACATCTTCAATCCATTCCTGACTGCCGCCGAGTTTCTCGAACAGGTCTCTGATGGCTTCCAGCTTGCGCTGCCGAGTTCGACCTCAAAGCCCGACCTGCTGATGGCGCTTGGGCGTTACCTTTCATTGCGACACGCCAGGGGCCTGCATACCGTGTTGATCATCGACGAAGCACACGGCCTGCCGACTGCCTTGCTCGAGGAGACTCGTTTGTTGCTGAACTTCGAGACCAACAGCGAGAAGCTCCTTCAGATTGTGTTGTGCGGACAGCCTGAGTTGAATGAGACGTTGAACCGGCCGGGGCTGCGTCAGCTCAAACAGCGCATATCGCTTCGCTGCTCGATCAAGCCGCTCAATCAGCTTGAAGTCAACAAGTACGTTCGCTTCCGCCTGAAAACGGCGGGCGCCGACCGCGTGAACCTCTTCGACGACGAGGCGCTTGAGCTGATCGCCGCCGTTTCACAGGGAATTCCCCGCGTGATCAACAACGTTTGCGACAACGCCTTGCTGTACGGCTACGCAGCCGGAAGCGACGTAGTGACACGCAGCATAGTTGATGAGGTACTCGAGGCGCTGGATATGCGCGCTCCCGAAGTCAGTTCGTCCGTCGTGTAGTGAGGCGATAGGACCTGGGTACGCACGCTTCCAGCGTGCGCTTCATCCGGAAGCCTGCACGCTTCCAGCGTGCGCATCATCCGGAAGCCCGCACGCTGGAAGCGTGCGTACCCAGGCGCTTGTAAGTCCCGCCCATTCAGGTTTAGAGTACCTCGCAATCACTCACAAAGAACATCGCGCTATCCTTTAGAGCGTGTGAAGCGAGGAGACCGGTATGAAAACCACGAGCCGTCGCAAGTTTCTCAAAGAGTCAATGGCCGCAGGAAGCGCCGCAGCGAGCCTGTCATTACTGAATCCGAAACAAACGCAAGGGCAGAACGCTGCCTCGACCGGCAAGATTCTTGGCGCGAACGATCGCATTCGGGTAGCGTTGATCGGATGCGGCGGCCAGGGCGGAAGCGATCTAAGAGCGATGCTGCGGATCAAGAACATCGAATGTGTCGCCCTCTGTGACGTCGACGACGCCCAGACCGCAAAGAACCTCAAGGCCGTGGGCGACCAGTACAGCCAGCAGCCCGCCCTCGTCACCCGCGACTTTAGAAAGGTGCTGGAGCAGAAAGACCTCGACGCAGTCATCATCGGCACACCCGATCACTGGCACGCGCTGCCCACGGTGATGGCCTGCCAGGCCGGCAAGGATGTCTACGTCGAGAAGCCGCTCTCGATCAGCATCGGCGAAGGCCGGGTGATGGTCGACGCCGCGCGCAAATACGACCGCGTCGTGCAGATGGGCACTCAACAACGTAGCGCGCCTCACTACGGGGAAGCGATCGACTATGTTAAGAGCGGCAAGCTGGGAAAGATTCGACTCGTTCGCGCATGGGCTTATCAAAACTGGATGGGCAATATTCCTGTTGTTCCCGACAGCGATCCGCCCCCCTCGGTCGACTACGACTTCTGGCTGGGTCCCGCTCGTAAGCGCCCATTCAACAAGAACCGATTCCATTTCAACTTTCGCTGGTACTTCGACTACTCGGGCGGCTTGATGACCGAC